>JAJBTP010000296.1 GCA_020860805.1 Tannerellaceae bacterium
GTTAAAAGATTCTCATAAAGAATAGAACCTAAAAATCTTTCTGTACCGGAACCGGTTCTTCTTCCAATATTGAACAGGGATAGTTTATCCTCTATTTCTTTCTTTTAGGCTGTTGTCTGGACTGGACTTTTTTGCTGGATGCTTTTGATTTTCCTATTCTTGGGCCGCCTCCTTCTTTCTTTTTTACAGATTTGTTTTTAGGGGTTGCTTCATTGAATCTTTTAGGAGATTTGTCTGTGTGGGAGGTCTCTGTTTTAGTACGCTTAACGCTACTGGCTTTGCGATAGTCATGTTTTAAGTCATGGGCTTCTAAAGCTTTATTTGCCGCTTTATTGCTATGCGTGGTCTTTTTGTTTTGCTTTCCGGTTTCAGACTTTTCCAGTAAATTAAATAATCCTTCCAGTTCGTCGGGAGTAAGGTCTCTCCAGTTGCCTTATCCTAAATTGCCTAACTTAATGTTCATAATCTGGATGCGCTCTAATTTAATTACTTCATAATCGAAGTATTCGCACATACGCCGGATTTGGCGGTTGAGTCCCTGAATTAAGGATATCTGGAATGTGTATGGATTGATTTCTTTGATTTCACAACGACGGGTTACGCGGTCAAGTATGGGTACACCCTGAGCCATCCGGGTAAGAAAGTCTTTTGTAATCGGTTTGTTTACTTTAACCAGATATTCTTTTTTATGATTGTTACCTACCCGGAGTATTTTATTAACAATATCACCGTCGTTTGTCAGTAAGATTAATCCCTGCGAATCTTTGTCCAGACGTCCGATAGGGAATATACGTTGTTCATGACTGATATAGTCAACAATATTATCTTTTTCATTCGTATCAGTTGTACTGACTATTCCTACAGGCTTATTAAAAGCAATGTATATGGGTTCTACTTCGTTTTTAATAAGTTCTCCATATACTCTTACTTTTTGTCCCGGCAGTACACGCATACCGATACTGGCACGTTTACCGTTGATGGTTACATGTCCATCTTCAATTAATTGGTCCGCTTTCCGTCTTGAACAATACCCTGAACCGCTGATATATCTGTTAAGTCTGTATTCCATTTTCTATTTATATCCGAATCTTTCAACAAAGATACAGGTATTTTAGTGTTTGCCTGTCTTTACCTGGAAATATAAATCAAAAGTTTTATACTTATATAGGTAACAGCCCTGAGAAAGAGTGAAGAACCGGATTATCCGGAAGAATACCGGGGCGTCTGTAAATAGCACTTTTTTATATATCCTTTTGAAAAGGAAAGCGCTCTATTTATATCAATTTGCTGCTGTTTTTTGATTATAGCTTATTGCACATAGGGTTTATTTCAGCCATCTGGATGGATGGAAATGTTAGTATTTAACCTATTGGAATATCTTAATACATAATTTCACCAAAGACATAAGCATGAGACGCTAATGTTGATACTAATCAAAATCAAAGAGATGCTTATGAAATAGGGGGCCTGATGCTTATGAAAGTGTTCTCCGGATGATTTTTAGACATAAATAACTCCCGGTTCTGTTTCAAAAATGTATATTTTTTGCTATTTGCTCCCTTCATACTGTTGAAAGTAAGATACCATTTTTCTTTTAAACCAGGAATATACCTTACACATATTTACATCCGGTAACCATCCATCCGGTAACTATCTGCATTATTTTTCCATTACCATATATTTATAACCAAAATGATAAACCGGAAGTCTCTGAGAATCGTTTCTTCCCGTCTTCAGGCCATCTCCTCAGGAATATGTAATTCTCAGGAGGTTTATTTAACAATTTGATACTGGCCGGAACACTACTGACATTTCGAAAGACAGAAGATGATAAGATATAACCTTATTGAACCTGATAGCATGCTGTCCGGAAAATGGTTTACTACCTCCTGAAAAATGCGAAAAGAAGACTATTTTGTATAAGTCTCTTTTTTTTGTTTCCTTTGTGAATCCATAGATGTGTTGTGTTTAAATAATAGTAAATGAAAAAACAAGTATTCTTTTTTGTATTTTTAGCCGTATTATCAAAATCCATAATGAGGTTTTTAAATGTCTATTTAATACTTGTATTTTTACTTTCTTCCTGTGCAACCCGGCAGGAATTAGGGCAATCTGCATCTACTAAGGATAATTATCCTGAGTTTCCCGGAGAAGAAAAAGAGTTGCGGAAATATCTTATCGACCATATAACTTACCCATCTGAAATGCTGGAAAAGGATGAAACGGCTTCAATGTTGGCTGTTTGCCGGATAGGAACGGATGGCGTTTTAAAAGATATATCTATTTTGAATGGCTGGGATGAAAATGTAGGAGAAACCGTATTTGCAGAAGAAGTGCGAAAAGTATTATCTGATATGACACTCTCTATACCTTCAGGTGATAAATATACCAGTGAAACTTTTTTTTGTTATACCCTTCTTTTTTGAGATTTGGAAAGAGGATGAGCTGGATGATAGGCCTTTTTTTATTTTTGAGAATGCTCCTACATTCCCGGGTGGCGATGAATACCTTTACAGATATATTAAAAAAAGATGAAAT
>JAJBTP010000033.1 GCA_020860805.1 Tannerellaceae bacterium
GCACTGGAACGTACCAGGCTGGCAAATGAACGAACGCTTTTCTCCTACATCCGTACTTCTCTTTATTTACTTACAGTAGGAGTAGGGATATTACAGATTGATACGGTTAATCATCTGAGAACTTTAGCATGGGTTAGTGTTGGGGTCAGTATTTTGATTTTGGGAATGGGTATTATTCGTTTTATGCAGCTTAAAAAACAACTCAGATTATATATTGAGCAGGATAAGTTTAGTAAATGAATGAGAAGAAAATATCCTACAACGCTGTTTTAAAATCTCTTCTGTATTGGGTAGGAGTAGTATGAAAGGTGTTCATAAATATATGCCCCATATTGAGAGATGTTCTGAAACCACACAGGCTGGCTATCTGGTCGATTGTTAAATAAGTTTCGGTCAGATAACGGCAGGCTGTTTCAATCCGTAACTTCTCCACATATTTCATGGGCGTGATGTTGAGCTCACGGGCGAATACACGGGAAAAATTACGGGGGCTCATAGAGGCCTGTTCTGCTAATTTTTCTATGGTTATCTCTGCGTCAGGGTGGTTGTTAATCCATTCTATTACCTGCCTTACAGGTTCGTAGTCTACTTTTTTGTGATTCCAGCATCGTACTGAATTGAGTCTGGTTTCCCGGACGTTTCAGAAATAGTACCATAAGCCGTGCAATAAACAACGCAAATTTCCGGCCTAAATCTTCTTCCAGTAATGCCAGTGCTAAATCCATTCCGGCAGTAATTCCGGCAGACGTATAGACATTTCCGTCTTTTACATAAATAGCTTCCATATTTACATTTATATCCGGATAGGCTTGTGCCATATGTTCGCAAAGCATCCAATGCGTAGTTGCTTTTTATTACACAGGATACCAGCATCAGCCAGCACGAATGCTCCGGCACAAACAGAACAGATACGCCGAACTTTTCCCGCTTGTTCTTTGAGCCAGTTCAAAAGAGCAACTTCCGGAAGATATTCTTTGCGGGGTGACCTTCCGGCTACAATCAATGCATCAATCGGATAGCTGATTTTTTTGTAACTACCCTCACTATGAATAGATAAACCGGCCGACATAGGTATTGTTTTTATCCTATTGGTAGAAACGACATGTAGCTGATAGGTAAAGTTAACCGGCTGACCGGTTTTATCCATATTTTCGATAGCTTTCTGAAATACATCCATAGGTCCGCACATATCTAATAAAGTTGAATAAGGAGATACCAGGATTACAATATGTCTGATGTTCTTCTGCGTTTCCATAGGAATAGAGATTGTATTTCTATACAAAGATAGGTATTTTAAAGAAGTAATCTTACTTCTAAGCTACGGAGTAGCTGATAACTTCTTTAACTTCTGAGTGAACTTCGTGAATGGCCGTATTTGTATAAAGTATGTCCTTGCAGACAATGTAATAAACCCCGACCTTTGTAGTACAGGATGAACATATAGGGTTTGTCTTTAGTTATTCATTTAAATATAATGAGTATGAAAACGATTCAAATTGGAATTAATGGTTTCGGCCGGATTGGCCGTTTGGTTTTCCGGGCTGCTCAAAAGTGTGAGCAGGTTCGTGTAGTGGGTATCAATGACCTGATAAGTGCTGAATATATGGCCTATATGCTGAAATATGATACAGTACACGGCCACTTTGATGGAAGTATTGAAGTAAAAGATGGTCAGCTGGTTGTAAACGGGAATACCATCCGTATTACCTCTGAGAAAAATCCGGAGGATTTGAAATGGGGAGAAATAGGAGCAGATTATATTGTGGAATCAACCGGTATTTTTCTGACCCAGGAGAAAGCGGAAGGACATCTTAAAGCCGGAGCAAAACGGGTAGTAATGTCAGGGCCTCCTAAAGATGATACACCAATGTTTGTGATGGGAGTAAACCATATGGCTTATAAAGGTGAAGCATTTGTTTCTAACGCTTCCTGTACGACTAATTGTGTGGCTCCGCTGGTAAAAGTTATGCATGATATGTTCGGTGTTACGGATGCACTCATGACTACCATTCATGCTACTACAGCTACTCAAAAGACAGTCGATGGTCCTTCATTGAAAGACTGGCGTGGCGGTCGTGCAGCTTCGGGTAATATTATTCCTTCTACTACAGGAGCAGCCAAAGCTGTTGGTAAAGTAATTCCGGAACTGGCCGGTAAAATAACCGGTCTGTCTTTCAGAGTACCTGTTCTGGATGTGTCGGTAGTAGACCTGACCTGTCAGTTACAGAAACCGGCTACCTACGAAGAAATATGCCAGGCTATTAAAAAGGCGTCTGAAAATGAAATGAAAGGAATTATGGGATATACCGAAGATGAAGTAGTATCCAGTGATTTTATTGGTGAAACCCGTACCTCTGTTTTTGATGCCAAAGCGGGAATCTCTTTGACTCCAACTTTTGTAAAACTGGTCAGCTGGTATGACAATGAATATGGATTCTCTAATAAAGTAGTTGATTTTATTATTCATATGGATAGTTCCGTTCCGTTATAAAAAGAAACATTCTACCATACGAAAACGACAGAAAGAGTATAAC
>JAJBTP010000389.1 GCA_020860805.1 Tannerellaceae bacterium
AGTTTATACAGGAGCGTTTTTTAATCTGCTGATGTTAATATCAACCCTTATCGTTATTGGATTTTTGGGTAGTATCTTATGGACGATTATCAAATATGGAATTCCGTCGCTTACCTGGGAAATGGTTTCAAGCCTGCCATCGGGAGGATTTTATATCGGAAAAGAAGGGGGCGTACTGAATGCCATTGTGGGCTCTCTCTATATTGTAGGAGCCTCTACCCTACTTGGACTATTAATTAGTATCCCGATTGTATTCTATAGCAATATTTATCTGAAAAAAAATTCAAAGATTGCTTATTTTATCCGGCTGGCTTTTGATGTATTGTATGGTATTCCTTCCATTGTATATGGTGCCTTTGGATTCACTATTATGATTGCACTGGGGCTTCGCACATCTTTACTCGGAGGTATTATTGTCATTACGTTACTGATTATACCAATTATGGTACGTTCCATGGACGAAGTAGCTTCACAGATTTCCAAAGATTTACTGGATGCTACCTTTTCACTGGGAGCTACCCGCTGGGAAACAATCCGTGTAGTGCTTTACCAGATTGCTCCGGGAATAGCAACAGCTACTTTACTGTCTATCGGACGGGCTATCGGTGATGCTGCCGGTGTAATGTTTACAGCCGGTTTCACAGACAGTATTCCCACCTCATTCGGGCAACCGGCAGCAACCCTGCCCTTATCTATCTTCTTCCAATTGAGTAGTCCTTCACCGGAAGTAAGAGACCGGGCGTATGCCGCTGCTTTATTACTTACATTAATCGTATTGGTACTCAGTGTATCCGGACGGTTAATTATGAAATATTTTTCTAAAAATAAAATTTAAAATCACCTCAATATGTCTGAAGCATTTAAATTTTTCAGAAACGCATTTGGTTATTTTTCCCGTCATCCGGAAAATCCGTCTGACAGAATTACAAATCAGGAAGATACAAGAATCTTCAATCTGGCACATCGTAATCCGGATATTGAAATCCGGAACCTCAATATTTCCATCAAAGGAAACCAGATATTGAAAGATGTCAACATAACCATACCAGATAAAAAATCACCTGCATCATTGGTCCGTCAGGATGCGGAAAAACAACTCTGTTAAAGAGTATCAACCGTTTACTGGATACTATCCAGGGAGTAAAAATAGAAGGTAGCGTAATTGTTGACGGAGAAAATCTATATGACTCAAAAACAGAGATTACTCATATCCGTAAAAAAACTGGGACTCCTCTCCCAGCGTCCCACTCCATTACCTATGTCTATTTATGACAATGTTGCGTTCGGAGTCAAATTACAGGGAATCCGTAAAAAGAAACAGTTGAATGAAATTGTGGAGAAACAACTTAAGGCTGCCGGATTATGGGAAGAAGTAAAAGAACGTTTACATTCTCCCGCTGCTGCCCTTTCTATCGGTCAGCAACAGCGGTTATGCCTGGCACGCGGACTGGCTGTACAACCTCAATTCATATTGGGTGATGAATCGACTTCTGCTCTTGATCCTATCTCCAGTAAACATATAGAAAAACTGTTTACCAGTCTGCGTGAACAATACGGTATTATTCTGGTAACTCATACACTCCGCCAGGCACTCCGTATAGCGGATTATGTTATCTTTATGTACCTGGGCGAAGTCATCGAAGAAGGTCCGGCTGAGCAACTATTCAACAATCCGAAACATGAATTAACCAAACAATATCTCAGCGGAGAATTCAGTTAATTGTTTCTATTATTATTTTCCTAATCAAATGTGTGTATCCATCCCTTACTACCAGATTAGTAAGGGGTAAAACACCGCTGTCTATTTAAAATCAATTAAACAGGGATAATGCCCCTTCCATTTAACAATAAAAAGTAATTATGAAGAACAAAATCCTTATTTTGTTGGTGTTGGCTATTGCCTTCACCCAGACAAATACACAACTTAAAATCGGGGGCGAAGTCCGCTCCCGGAGTGAACTGAATGATGGTGTCGAAAAACCTTTAACCGACGGGCAGGATGCTACCTTTGTCACCAATCTGCGGAGCCGCATTCATATCGGCTATCATAAAGATAATGTTACTACCCGGATTGTAGTACAGGATACCCGTACATTTGGTTCGGTAGCTCCCGGAACACTGGCTACTAATACCGCCGGACTGTATGAAGCCTGGGGTAAGTATACTTTTACAGACCAGGTTTCTTTTACAATCGGCCGGCAAATTTTGGAATGGGATGACAAACGGCTCTTCTCAGCTTCAAACTGGAGTAATACAGGAAATGCACATGATGCCCTCCTACTGGATTATAATCTACCCGGTTTCAGATTAAATCTTGTAGGTGCCTGGAACAATACAGCCGACAATAAATTTGACAAGCTATATGACATTGATAAATCGTATAAATCCCTGTTAGTTATATGGCTTTCAAAACAAATAGGTATTGTAAATATTGCTCCTATTTATGTAAATGAAAGTTTTCAATATGAAAACGAAGAAGAAAACCTCTATCGTCACTATCGCAATACACTGGGAGGTAATGTAT
>JAJBTP010000631.1 GCA_020860805.1 Tannerellaceae bacterium
ATATGGTATTAACAATATCTGTGCCAAACACCAGGATAGGGGTATTCTTTTTCTGTTTAGGGGGATTTTTCGTATCTTTGTAGTTTAAGACGAATGTAATCAATGAACCAAAAATATCCTTCCGTATTATTGGAAAATGCGGTGAATGAACTGGCTTCCCTGCCGGGTGTCGGACGTAAGACTGCTTTGCGTCTGGCGTTATATATGTTGCGACGGGACGAAGGTTATACTGAAAATTTTGCGACTGCTCTGGTGGCGTTACGCCGGGACGTGAAATATTGTAAAGTATGTCATAATATCTGCGATAATGACCTTTGTGCCATTTGTGCAGACCCCAGCCGGGATGCTTCTTTAGTGTGTGTGGTTGAGAATATCAAGGAGGTCATGGCGATAGAGAATACCGGGCAGTTCTGGGGGGTATACCATGTCCTGGGGGGAATTATTTCTCCGATGGATGGGATTGGCCCGGGCGACCTGGAAATAGAAAGCCTGATACAACGGGTAGCCAATGACGAGGTCAAAGAGATTATCCTGGCGTTAAGTACGACTATGGAGGGAGACACGACCAATTTCTTTATTTACCGTAAGTTGTCTCCTTATGATGTTCGTATTTCTGTGATTGCACGGGGGGTTTCTATAGGAGATGAGATTGAATATGCCGATGAAATTACCCTGGGGCGTTCTATCCTGAACCGTACCAGCTTTAACGATTCAATAAAAATTTAATACTACCTGAACATATGTCTGATATCAAACTCTCTGTGGTTGTATCCAATCAATCTTCTTCTGCGGTGAATGCGTTTTCTTTAAAGACACTTGAAACGGCTCTGACGGGGTTGGAGTCAGAAATCCGGGTGTTGGAAGGGAATGAAGTCTCTCCGGAAGACGTTATAAATGAATTAACCGGTGAATATATCGTATGGATGAAATCGTGTGTACTGCTGGGTGAAGATACGTTGCGGACGCTTTGTTTTTTCCTGGATGAACATCCGGAAACCGGCCTGACGGGTATCCGGTTGCTGGACGGACATGGTGTGTACCGTCCGGAGAGTAAACGGTCTTTTCCTTCTTCCTGGAACCGGATGCTCAATAAGTTAGGTTCCGGCAGGCCGGAGGCAAAGCCTGTTACTACCGGTTCCGGTGAGAAAGAAGGTAAAACCGAGTTGCCTTCAGCCTGTATTTTTCTGTTCCGGCGGGCACACTGGGAACAGGTAAAAGAGGTAGAGACCGGTTATCCAACCTGTGCCTGGGAGGTTCAGTTGGGAGACCGGATGCTCAAGAAAGGGTTTGTGAATTATTATATACCGGAACGGGCCCTTTGTATTCATAAGAGCGGGAGTCACTCTAAAAGTAAACATCCACGCCTATTGATTATCGGCCGCGAAGCGAGTATTGAACAGGTCAAACCGGTAGCTTCGGGCAGGATGCCTGAAATGGAATATATCAACGGATGGAATCTGGGAGAACACCGGATGATGGATGCCATTTGCCGGAAAAACCAGATGAAAGGGTTCACGGATATTACTTTTGTTTATCCGGATGTACGGATGGAACAGATGTTTCTTTTTATGGAGAAGATGCCGGAGAAAAAAACGACGTATCATATTTATGACAACACCAGTGATGAAACCTGGATAACAACTATTCCCTGACTATGATATTTCTTGAAAATGATGTAATCCGTCTACGGGCACTTGAACCGGAGGATTTGGGCCGCCTGTATAAATGGGAAAACGATACCACGCAGTGGCACAAAGGAGAGACTGTTTCTCCTTATTCCCGGTATGCTTTGAAACAATTTATCGCGGAATCTCACAGGGGTATTTATGAACTGAAACAACTCCGTATGGTCGTAGAATGTAAATTTTCCGGAGAAGCGATAGGGATGGTGGATTTGTATGACTTTGATGCCCATAACCGGCGTGCAGGGGTAGGAGTGTTGATTGATGCAATCTTTCAGGGAAGAGGAATGGCTTCACAGGCGCTGGACTTACTGACCCGGTATGCTTTCGGATTCCTTCATCTCCATCAGTTATATGCCTATATTGCCATAGATAACGAGCCCAGCCGTAAACTGTTTACCAAAGCCGGATTTACCCTGTCGGGTGTCCTGACGGACTGGCTGGTTTCTAAAGACGGTTTTACAAATGTGGAGGTGTATCAGAAGGTCAAATCCTGATACTCACCGGACAGGAATTCTCCATCAGGGAGCAGATGTTTTTTACGTTCATGTAAATGGATAAGAATATTGGCTACGTCGATTAGTTTCAGGTAGGTATCGGAATATTCTTCTATGGTTTGTTTGTTAGTAAACGATTTATTCCACTGAAAAGGGATGAGTTTCTTTGTTCCTATGGCCACATAAAAGGTGTTTCCACGGAATGAAATGTGCATTTGGCAGTTTGGGAAGATTTCAAACAACCGGGTGAGTTTATCCACTCTGTTTCTGTTTAAATATCCTTTTATCCCGTATGGGTTGGTTGTATGGATGTTTTTAAGAGGATTCTAAGG
>JAJBTP010000528.1 GCA_020860805.1 Tannerellaceae bacterium
TCAGGTTAATAAAGTAATAAATAAAAATCGAAAGGTTAAAAATGAAAAGAATCAATCCTTCACTTTTCACCTTTCACCTTTACTATTTCACTTCTTATTACTTCAGGTCCTGGAATAATTCAAGTCCCTGTTGCGGGGTCAGTTTATCATGCACCACACCATTTACAGCCTGAATCATAGCGGCAGGAGACTCACTCTGGAATACATTTCGTCCCATATCCACTCCGGCAGCACCGTCATTGATTGCTTTGTAGCACAATTCAAGTGCTTCTTTTTCCGGAAGTTTCTTTCCTCCTGCGATTACAACAGGAACCGGTGTTGCAGCAACAACCTTTTCAAAACCGTCACAGTAATATGTTTTTACAATATTTGCACCATTTTCAGCACAGATACGGGATGCCAAACCAAAGTAACGGGCATCACGTGCCATATCTTTACCAACAGCCGTTACTCCCATCACCGGAATACCATAACGGGTACCTTTATCTACTGCTTTATACAGATTGGCAATAGTTTTAGCCTCATACTTTTCATCACCAATAGCCAACATTACAGCCATCGCTGAAACATTCATACGTACAGCATCTTCAATGTCAATAATCACATTGTTATTCAATTCAGTAAGAATAGAAGTTCCGGCGTCTGAACGTAAACAGATGGGTTTGTTATAAGTCGGAGGTATCATGGTTTGAAGGATACCACGGGTACACATCAGACAGTCAGCATATTCAATCAAAGGAAGAATAGTCAGGTCTATGCGTTCCAAACCAGAAGCAGGTCCCATAATAAAACCATGGTCGAAAGCCAACATAACTGTTTTACCGGTTTTAGGATTAAAGATACGTGATAAACGGTCTTTCATTCCCCAGGATAAATTAGCAGCCCCTTTTACATGAAAAGATTGCTCTCCGGCAGTTTCTCCAAGTCCGAAATTACTACCTTCTCTTAAATCGTCTAAATCAGCCATTTTAATTTTTGTTTATTTGTTTAGTTTTTACATAGAAGCTAAAAGCAATAACATCTTATTCTTAACTCCTTAACTTCTTTAACTTCTCTAATTTCTTTTTTAAGACACCGCCTCTGCGAAAGCTGCAAACATACAACTCCACGAAGTAGCACCACTATCAGCATACCCGATTGAACGTTCACCGTAATTACGCGCCCGTCCGAAATTAGCCTTCATCTGAACAGTCTCTTCAGCACCTTTCAGAGCTGCTGCTGCCCCTGCATTTAAAATATCTGCTATATCATCCGATGGACATGCCTGCATAGCTTCTACAGCCGGGATTAAAGCATCCATCATGGTTTTATCTCCTTTTTTAGCCTGTGTTTGTTTCTGTACATTTGCCAAACCTCCGGCAAACATCGCTTTGACACCCACTGCATCCAATTCCGTACCGGAAGCATGATCACTCATACCCAGGAAGAACGCCCCCAGCAAAGTACTGGTCGAACCACTGGTTTCAAGCATAACACCACACCCCATATCATTCAGCATGGTTTTAAACTCAGTTCCCTTTTCGGAAGCTTTTACAACAGCAGACAAAGCAGTTACAATAGCCGTACCATGATCCCCATCACCGATAACAGCATCCAATTGTGAAAACTCATCTTCACGAGCCTTAATCTGTTCCAATGCCTTTTGCAGCATCGCTTTAAAACAATCTATCGTTAGTTTATTCATAATCTTCAAGTAGTTGGTAGTTAGTAGCTGGTAGTACGCTTACCATGTTCGCTTAGTAGAGAACTCGCTTAGCTTAGCTTATCTTATATTGTATTTCTACTAAATAAGCGAAGCGAATATACTACTAACTACCAACTACTAAGTGCTTTAAGTTAATTTATTCCTTTATTTTCCAATCTTAGTCCAGTAAGGTGCGTCTGCTTTTTTATTTTTCAGATAGTCGATATGGTCATCATCCAATTTTCCGATAATCATCTGGAAACCGGCTTGTTCCTGTACTGTCAGGATTTCCTGGATACGACCGTAAGCAACTTCCAGTCCTCTTGCTTCCAGTTCTTTATAAGCTTTACGGAATACAATATTTAATTCCATCTGAGTAGTTGCACCTACACCGTTAATAATCAGCATTACTTTATCACCGGTAGCAGGCTTGATTTGCTGGCAAAGCAAATCAACCATTTCAGCAGCCGTCTCATCAGCCGAAACCAATGGCTTCTGGCCACCACCCCCTTCACCATGTTGACCCATGCCAATTTCCATAATACCGTCAGGTAGGTCACTGATAGTCGTATTGTTTTGTGGATGTGTACATGAACGCATAGCAACAGCCAGTGTAGCCACCCCCTCATTATAACGTTCACCGATTTCAATCAGTTCGTCGAGGTTTTTTCCCTCTTCAGCAGCAGCCCCTAAAATTTTAAATAAAGGCACACATCCGGCTAACCCTCTACGGTCATTGGCCGGAGCATCAATACCGGCACTGATATCATCATGCGTAAGTAACTGTTTTACTTTGATACCAGCACGTTCAGCCAACTGGCAAGCCATATTGGCACTCATAACATCCCCTGAATGATTCAATACAACCAACAAAATGCCAGCTTCACGCTTCATTAACTGAAGACCCTGAAACAAACGTTGTGCACCCGGAGCAGCAAATACATCCCCTACAACCGAACAATCCAGCATACCTTCACCCACGAAACCACTTAATGCAGGTTCATGGCCGGAACCACCCAGGGTAACGATAGCTACTTTATTTTCATCTTTCGGATTAGTTCGTACAACAATATTTTCACCCCCTAATTTTACAATTTCAGGATAAGCCAACACATACCCTTCCAACAATTCAGGCGTTACCTGTTCCGGATCATTTATGAATTTTGTTTTAATAGTTGACATGATATTCGATTTTTATTAATTACTACTCTGTTATTTTACCTCCATAATTTCAACAGCAATACCCTCTTCTTCGATAAATGCAATCGTAAGCGTATCACTACATACCATAGGTTCAAAGATTACTTTTTTACCCTTCAACTCTTCCTCCAGATTAGGTACTACATACGCCAGGTGAGCTGTAGTCTGAATAATTTCAGGTAAAATAGAGCCTTCCTCAAACTTCAGGAATTCAATTTTGTTCGGACTATTACTATAGTCAGTTAACCATACGCTTAACACTTCATTGTAAACTGCACCTTCTTTGTTCTCTGTTGTAGGAATACCTACATGACTAAATGTTCTCATAATTTTATTCCTTTTGTATGTTAATAAAGTTGACTTTTTCTATTATAGCCTTTGTTTGAAATCACGCTTAAAATAATTACAATCACCAGGACCATAAACAGATAGAGGAAAAGCCCTCCTACCGAATCCGTTTGTCCATACGAGTGCATACCACTCAGAAAGTAATTTACACCAAAATAAGTCATTAAGACAGACGAAAATGATACAACAGCACAAAGGTTAAATAACCATTCATTATACCATTTTCTGATAAGACGGAGATGGATTACAATGGCATACACAATCACCGTAATCAATGCCCAGGTCTCTTTTGGGTCCCATCCCCAGTAACGTCCCCACGACTCATTCGCCCAGACAGCACCCAGGAAAGTACCAATAGTCATCAATGCCAGCCCAATAATCAGCGACATTTCATTAGCGATGGTTAACTCCCGGATACGTACGCCCAGCCTATCTGCGTTTTTCTGTGTCCGGAAAGACATTAGCACCATATTAGTAAACCCTAATAAGAAACTAATACCAAAGAACCCGTAAGCAGCCACAATGACAGCCACATGAAACATCAGCCAGGGCGATTTTAAAACCGGAACCAGCGTATTAATCTCCGGATCCATCCAGTTTAATCCGGAGACAAACAGGATAATACCTCCAAATAAAGTAGCCAGCGCAAATGTTACCGGGCTGCGTCTCATAAAAAGAATTCCTCCAAATACAGATGCCCACGCCACATACACCATTGTTTCATAGGAATTGCTCCAGGGAGCATATCCTCCGATATACCAACGCATACTCATTCCATACATCTGAAAAATAAAAGCAGCTCCTACAGCGATTCCTAACAAACGGATACTCCAGGTTATCCATTCCTTTTCTCCGAATAAACCCACAAAAGTCAGGATTAATAAAATCCCTCCTAAACTAAGGAAGAAAATTTTACAAAGACGGAATGGATTCAATTGGTTATATTTTATCTCAGCCTCCAGCTTCTTTTCATCAATAACCAGGGTCGTATTCATTTTCTCCTGATATATTTTAATCATACTGATAACTTTATCCGGCATTTCCCAGTCACCGGATTGCAGACTTTCGTGGATAGAAGAAACATAGGCAAACATAATACCGGAAACAAATTTAGCATCCTCCTCTTTAAAAGCCGACAAATCATCCCGCGGTGCATACCAGGTATGGTTGGGGTCGTCCACCAACGGGAACAGATTCAATAGTTGAAGCTGGAACAGTTGATGAAGAATATTCATCTTCTCATCCAGTTTCATAATTTCCTTATCAAAAGCAGTCCGTTCAGCCGGCATCTTATTATACGCTTCTTCCAGTTTTTCATACAGTTTATAATACCCGTTTGCATCCAGCAGTTCCGCATACGAACATTGCTTTTCCGGTAGGTCATAATAAACAGAAATCTCTTTATTTGAATAGGTAATAAACGGAATCTGCATCCACATATCCGGAAAAGAAAGTAAACTAATAAGGAACTGGTCCGGATTCAGATTACCTATTTTATCCGCTTTACAGATTTTACGTAATATCTCTGACGAAAAAGTATTGACAGGCATCATACGCCCTTTGGAAGATTGAATAGGTAAAGCCCCAAACCGGGCCGCATGTTCCACCGGAACAGCATTCTGCTGAATAGCCTCCCACATGCCCGGAATCGATTGCGCCTCAATGATTCCTGAAAAAGAAAGAAATACAACAAGCATAACCAGCTTTTCTTTCCCTTTTAATTCGTTTAATTGGCGGCTAAGCTGACGGAAACGGGATTTCTTTCCAGTCAGGCATAATACAAAGCCGATAACCAGTAATAAATAACCGGTATACGTTACATTTCTTCCAGCCACATCCCTGTTGACCGATAAAACAGTTCCGGCTTCATCTTTATCATAGGAAGCCTGGAAAAAACGGTATCCCTTCAGGTCTACCACATTATTCATAAATACACGTTTGTTTAAGGTCTGGCCATCCACATGGAATAACAAGTCACTTTCATAAGACGAAGGACTGTTTGAACCCGGATAACGGGTAAGTGTGAATTTGATTAATTCAACATGGAAAGGTAAAGTATGGGTTTTAGTTTCTTTGTCTGTCCGGATAACAATTTCATTACCGGATTGTCCTTCACGTAAATGGAGAATCCCCTCTTCTCCGAAAATATGAGTAATTAAAGCTCCGGTTAATATAATAATGAAAGCTACATGTAACGTCAGATACCCCCATTTTCCTTTATTCAATAATTGATACCGTAAGGTAACTCCTATAAAATTCAGGACAAAAAGAAACTGAACCAGAAATAAAAGAGGAGAATAATAAACCAATGATTTGGCAACAACTGTTCCATGTGTATTTTCTATAAAAGTAGCAGCAGCCAGTGCAACAGCATACATTACCAATAAAACAATAGTGGTTACGTAAGAGGAAATAAATCTTTTAAAAGTAGTCTTCATTTTTACATATATTTAGTTGTTAACCTGTATCCGGACAGGCATTGCCCGGATACAGGTGGGTTTAATTAGTCTTCTATAATCACCCTAAATCCAACATTATAAACCCTTTGCCATGGATAATAGGCTTTACGGGCATACGCTGTTGAGAACTTAGGACGTTCAAGATACGAACCTCCCCGCACAACTTTATATTCTGAAGATGTTTTAACTTTATTATTCAAAGGATAAGCTACATAATCAGAACGTGTCCACTCGGCAATATTTCCATGCATACTATATAATCCGAAAGGATTCGCATCGAAATTCTTAGAGTCTGTCTGAATCATATACCCATCATCAACACCTTCTGCTTTAGGTATAAAATTATAATATGGGAACCAGGGATTATTAGGGTTCATCGGTTGTGGGTTCACACCGCTTACTGCCATTTTTGATAACTGGCTATCGGCCAGGTTCTCGTATTTAGCAAAGTCTGCATTCATATTTCCGTACCAGAAATCTTCTGCACTACCCGCACGACACGCCCACTCCCACTGAGTTTCAGTCGGTAAAGTAATATTCAGTCCGGTCTGCTCGCTGATTTTGCGGCAGAAAACCATAGCATCCTCATAGCTTACACGGATGACCGGTTGTTCCGGCAGATTAGCAGGATATCCGGCATTCACATGGTCTTTCCAGAACTGATCCACAAACCGGCTGTCATGCTCCGGAACGATAGCTGTGTACTGTTCATTCGTAATTTCAACTTCGGCCATCCAGAACGGTTTATCCACTTTCGCTTTAAAAGCAGGTGCATTATCCTTCAAACCATTGTAACTACCCATAACAAATTCACCGGCAGGAATACGTACAAATGTCAGCTTCACACCCGGAGCAATCGTAATCTCCTTCCGTGTTTCTGTCTCTTTGGAAAGCATTTGTTTAACAGCATTTGCATCAAAAGGCCATCCCTTCACTTTCACTTCTTTCTCTTTCAAAGGAGTTTCCTTTTCAGGATATACAGCCTGGATTTCACCTTTACCTTTCAGGTAAGCAGCATAATCTTCGATTTCCTTTTTCCAGTTTACACCGGCACCGTTACCATATTTGTTAGCCAGTTCAGTACGACGCTCAATCTGGTCAAAACCTTTGTAAGGGAAACCTTCCCATTTAACAGCGTTGAAATATCCTTTATCCGGGGCATTATAATCAATCCAGTTATACAGTTTTTCCCACTCTTCATCCGTAAGTTGTACATTATAATGACCTACTTTCAGAATACGGATTAACTCACTGGTATTGGCATGATACTCATAAGGCTGTAAAACAGGCATATCTGCTTCCGGGCCCTGACGCCGCACATACGGGTGCAGATTCAGATAAGCAGTGTCATATCCTCTCTTGTCTTTTTTACCACCCCGTAGGTCAAAGGCTTTTCCTTCACCGGTATGACAGGCTACACAGGCACGGTCCAGAACCGGCTGTACTTCCAGGTCAAACGTGAACGAACGAACACCACCTTCCGGCATCGTCAAGGCCACCGGTGCTTTCTGTGAAGCAATTACCCGTTTAGGAATAGGAATCTGGTTCTGGTCCTCATGGCAACCAATACACGAAACTACTTCGCCCGGCATACCGGTAAACCAGCTACGCATCCATTGTACTGCCGCACCATTTTCATCCAGTGGCTGGATAGAAATAGGCGTATTAGCAGGTATCTTAAAGATAACAGATCCATCCTCTTCAACCGGAACGGTTCCTAATAAACGTTTAATATCCCAACCACTCTGAATACCCTGAGCCGTATGGTCAGAAGGAGTATGCAGATAAGCATATTCATACCCATGAATTCGTAAAGACTTGATAGTACCACGAGGTATACCACGCAAACCTTCGCCTTCATAGATATCCTGGATAAATACAGTCGCTTCTTTGTCTGCCAGATTTACCCGGTCCGGAATCATCGGAGGTGTAGGTGTCTGACGTACAGCAATCGGACTGATAAAGCCCTGGCCTTCTTCCTTCATCAGACAGGTTACATTATCATATACATCGACCAGATAAATACCCCACAGGTCTTTCGGGTCCAGTTTAGCAGCTACCAAAAAGTAAGAATCATTCAATGGCATAGGTTTCACAAACTGTGGCCATACTCCATCTACCAATTCATCTTTAATTTCAGGAATAATTTCGCGGTTACGGTACGGGATTTCCTGCAACATACCTGCAACACCTTTTCGGGCCTTAGTAGGATCAAACAGAATCAAACGTCCTGAACGGGCTATCCCATGGTGGCCGGAAATAACCCCTACAAATGCAGAAGCATGTCCGGGTAAAGGCTGAACGTCGAACGTACTGTTCGGGAACATCTCGCCACTACCAAACAACGCTTTATTTTCAGTTCCGTCCGGATTCATATGCATCACAATACGTGAGAAATAGTGAGTCAGGTCTGTATATTCCCATCTTACATACATCACACGGCCATTATGCATAATTACCGGATTCCAGTTCGCATCCTGGTCAAAAGTCAGACGGCGCATACTGCTCTTCTCCGGATCATACAGAACCATATTCCCAACCGGGTCGTCACCACTTACACAGGGAACCCCCTGGTAACCAATGTTTGAGTTAGCAATAATACGTCCGTCAGGCAACCAGGTACCATCATAGAATTCCAAATCCGGCTCAACCGTTTCAACCAAAGGTTTAAAATCACTACCATCTGTTTTTATTTCAAAGACATTCCATCTTTTATCCGGCGTCAGGGAAGTAAACATCAATTTATCCGCATCCCAATGTAACTTCAGGTCAGCAATAGAAGTTGTGCCTTCCGGTTTAAAAATAGTACGTTTCTGAATATTATCACGCAAATTACTCAGTTCAATAATCTGAGCATCAAAGCCTTCACGACGTGTAGACTGCTGGTTACTCCAGTTATTAGCCTGTGTACCCAATGAAGGAGCCATGATACGGCGGGCATCTAGTCCGACATTGAAATGAGTAGCCACCAGCTTATCCACATCCAATAGCGGATTAGCTGTCAGAATAGCTTTCTTATTTGCCAGTGCTTTTTTTGCATTTGTAATAGCCGTAGCATCCACTGTATAGATACCCCCGAAACCACCTTTTACCAGTTGTTCCAGTTCATCCATCACCGGCTGGTAAGTAGCAGCATCGAAATCCTTCATCTTTTTCATGTCTGCAAACGCCAGGCGGATAGCTTCCATATTCAACCAGGCCAGGTCATTCTGCAAATCCAATACAGTAAGCGCCTGCTCAATCAGTTGCAAACCAGCGCGAACCTGTTTGTTGACATCCTTTTCAGCTTCAACCGCTTTCCATGCATTGGTAAAATAAGATCCATCTTTCAATTCGAGGCTTATTTTATCCAAAATAGCTTTCTCAGAAGATGCGTCCGGAGTAGCCAGCCAACTCTCCATACTATCTACAAACGGAGCCATCCGGCCAATCTGTTGAGTGTAAGTAGTATATAAGTTATCTACTTCATTTTTAGGGAATACATTCAGAATCGTAAAATATACGCTTCCAACTGTAGAGTGGTCGCAAATACCCACTTCCGTTTCAAAACGAACATATTCCTTACCCAAATCAAACACCATAATACCATCTGCATGGCAAACGATACCATGTTCATACTTCTTTCCACCTATCATTATAGGCCCACCCCACAAGTCTTTGTTAATACCCAGACCTCCGGAGCCACTCCGCCAGTAAGAAGGTTTCAATTCATCCAGCCACACACTTGTGCCGTCTGCTTTGATCAGTTTTGCGCCGGCCCATGTAGCCCAGTCCCAATCATTGCCATCAGGACCGGAACCGGTAATCAATACCAGCTTTTCCTGCCCTGTCACATCAGCAGATAATTTTTCTGTAGCCTGCTTCACTTTGACAAAGGAAGACTCCACAGGCATACCTGCTTTCTGCACTTTTTCCCGTAAGGCAGACTTCTGCTTAATAACTGCATCAATCCAGTTATCTGCTTTCTTCTGTCTCTGCGCCTGCATAGCCGGCAAAGAGAAAAAGGAGATGAGAACAATTAATAAAATACTTTTTTTCATGAATATACGATTATAAGGAGTAAGAAATCTTACAAAGAAGCATTGGGCGAGGTAAATCTCAGACCATCCCCGTCATGATAAGAAGCCCATTCATCCACAATAGCACCTTCAGGACCAGCCAGCAGGAAATGGAAAGATTCCTCCTTTTTCAGATGGATAATATCACCCACATTCTGAACAACGAAATTTTTACTTTTTACCTCCCCGTGTGAAGCAGGAATAGCAGGAGCACCAGGCGTTTCTTCACCAATTTCCGAAAAATTGTAAGCCCATCCTTTATTTACCATCCATGATTCAAATTTAGGTGCATAAGCCGTACGGACATGTGCATGTTCCGGAATCATCTGCCCGGGCAATAAATAGATAGCATGAGCAAAATAGTTATGCTCCGGGTCATTTACCCAGAAAACACCACCCATACCCACATTTTCAAAATCACCCAAACCAAAATCAGTTACCCACATCTCTTTTTCCATAAAAGCAGTAAATGGAACATCATAGAACTCAAACATGTCCTTCATTGCCTGCATGGCAACAGCTTCATCAAACTTCCCGTCTTTGTAGAAGTCTGCATTGGTGTACTTTTTAGAATACTTCATCTCGTTTTTGTTTTTACAAGTTGCGTTTTTGTCACAATTTTCAGCGCTGTTATTGCAATTACATGCGCCCAGGGAAAATGCGAATACCCCCAAAACAATTAGTTGTTTGTAAATCTTTCTCATAACGACCTTTACATTTAATTAAATAGTATTTTTTCCTAACAAGAGATAGCAATCCCTTCGATTTCTATCAATAGTTCATCGCGGCATACGTCTGCACACATATAAGAAACAGGTATGTCCGGATAATAAGATTTCATTAGCAGCTCTGCTTCCTCATAATCATCTTTATACTTCAGATAGACTCTCAACATCACAGGTTTGGCATTATCAATCAGTTGAGCAATATTCTCCATCGTAATATGCAACTGTTTATCCAGTCCTACTCCCTTCAGGCTCTCTTCCCCACGGATAGCCGCAGTACCGGAGACATAAACAATCCGTTTATCACCGAATGTCATACTTTTAGCCCGTTCAAACTTCGGGGTAGTTTTGGTCTTATGCGCAGCAATCAACACATTTTCAGAATAAGCATGCGCAGCAATTTGTAATTTGTTGTCGATTTTCGTTGCGTAAGCATCGGGAGAGGTAAAGAGTGCGGCGTCCAAATCAATGAGCACTCCTCCCAGGTCAGTGCCTATCCCTGTGGCTGCAGGGTAGCCATTATCCCAGATGGTTTTGGAATAAAAATTACTTCTGGCATTATTAAAAGACTGGTAATTCTGGTTTTCACCCAAAAATCCGGTAATTTGTTCAATATAATTCCACTGGCGTATAATACTATTTATCGGAAATTCTTCCTTTTTCAACAATCTGTCAATCATTTCAAATACCTCCGACGACTGAGTGGCGATGGACGTATTTTGGATATCATCCTGAAAACCTCCGGCAAATAAAAAACGCCCGGACCCATTCTCAATAATCACATAGGGAAAACCCTCCTCCGTTTTCCGGAAAGAAATCCGGTCTTCCTTATCCTCACGGTACGCATGCACTTCCATAATCAACGCTCCATTTAAAGGAGGTTGGGAAACATAACTCAGAACCGGTTGTTTGTCACCAAACCGGCAGGTAATTTTATTCCGTAAAATACCTCTCCGTTCCAGATACTGTTCATTATTTTGTGGCATCCCGAAAAAAGACAGGCGCACAATCGTTTCCTCTTCCGGTAAAGAAGACAATAAATTATCTACCATGACAGAAAAATCGTCTTTTTCTGCCGTGTAAATGTTGTAGCTTATTTGTTCACAGTAATTCATTTAGATTTAGTTTCCGGGTTAGAGTGAATTTACATATTCGGCCAAAGCCTCTATTTCTTTTTTACTTATTTTCTTATCAACTCCATGCTTATGCACTTCAAAGACTTCTTCCATGGTAGCCGCCCGTCCGTCAAACAGATAAGGAGCCGTACGCCATACCTCAATCAAAGTCGGCGTGTCCCACCCTTTTTCAAATTCAATATCCTCACCGATACGGTACATTTTCTGATCCGTATAATAAGGACCGTTATGACAATCACCACATTTCAGTTTATCAAAGACTTTACGTCCTTCTTTCGCCTTGTCTGATAATTCCCCGTTGACCAGATACGGACTGGGTACAGGACGTAAAGATTTCAGATAGGCATCTACACATTCGGCATCCTCTTCCGACACATCAAGGAACTGAATATGAGTAAACCCTTTTCTTACAGCCAGTTCTGCTGTTGCACGAATACCGGAAATCATACTGGGAGGAGTTACATGGCTATATAATAAACTTTTACAGTTCTTCGGATTACCCACACCGTCATTCATTAAATCCCAGTTCATACCATCCGTACGGGCATCCCCCGGATGGCAACCATTACAACTTTGCCACTCCTGGAAACATTTAGTAGCATCATTGAAGTATTTTTCACCTTTATGCTCAGCGGTTTCGTTCCGTTCCGGATTCATATTCACTGCCTGTACCGTACGCGTTTCCAAATCCAGGAAATTCAATACATCTGCGAAATAAGTAGGAATAATCAGTTGTTTACCATTATTAGCCATGACCCGGGGACCATTCCCTTCCAATTGAATACGCTCACGTAAGCCATAGAGGAACCGCAAATCATAATCCAGATTTTGTTTATTTGGATAAGCTTCAAATTTCTGAATCATCGCCTGGTGGTCAATCAGGCTGACTTCATGCGTACCGGAATGAACGACGAAAATAAGGTCATCCGTACAATCCATCGTCCAGATACCGGCAGCACCGCGCTCCGGTTCGTCTACCAATACAGCCCCCATATATTCCTGTTTAACCACATCAATCACACTGAACGCACTGGTATTCATCCAGCCTTGTTGTAATTGGGAAGTCGGCACAGCAAAACGTCCCAGGTTATGAGATACATACACATATTTTCCATCGGGAGTTATACAAATACCGCGTAGCGCATTACTTCCGTTAGCCAACTGGATATCTTTTACCTTACTGAATGTTTTCATATCAATAACCGATACACACGCAGCCACCACCTCTACATCTGCCCGTTGTGCCGGCAGGTAATTCGTGACAAAAAGATAATGGCCATCCGGACTGAATACAGCACTTTTAGGCTCCCGTAATACACGTGCCGTACGCACTACTTTCCGGCTATCCGGATCAATTTCGGACACCGTAGTTGAAAACTGGTTACATACGTAAATTTTACCGGAAGGGCCTACCATTGGATAACACGCACCCGAGCCTGTTACAATAACCGCTTCGCCGGCCCCTGTTTCTGCAGAAAGAATATGTAGTTTCCCCACCGACTCAAAAGTCGTAACATACAGTTTATCCCCGTCCACATATAAACCGGTCGGTGTCTCGTCCAGCTGAATCGAACGAAGATGTTCTTTTCCGTCCGGAGAATAGACTTCAATACTCTTCGTACCTTTTTGAGTAAAAAGAATCTCCCCTTTACCGTTCAATTTAATATCCGTTTGAAAGAAAGGGTCACTCGCTATTACAAACTGTGAGATACAGCATGCAACCAACAGCAAAAGTGCATTTTTAAATTTACCAGTTTGTGTTTTCATCGTATTAAGTTTTATATCTTCTGTGCTTTACTATATCCTAATTCGGCTGATACCTGCCGGGTAATCTCTTTAATATGAGCGACAGACGTTTTTAATACCGGTTCCAACCGGTCTTTAGGCCCTGATATCCAGATAGCCCCACAAGGATAGCCTGTAAAATTGAAAATAGGAGCTCCTACACATATTACTCCGCTCATCTCCTCTTCGTTATCCATCGCATACCCCAATTGCCGTACTTTCTCCAGTTCTTCCAGATAGGCTTCCCGGGTAGTAATCGTACGGGAGTTATAACAGGTAAACTCCATAAACGACAGGTGCCGCTCTCTTACAGTATTCGGAAGATACGCCATAATCGCCTTACCGGGAGCCGAACAATGTAATTCAAAAGGTTTACCGGGAGTCAATACAAACCGGAAGGTATGATGGCCCTGCGCCTGTTCAATAAAAATCCCCTTTCTACTACCCAATACACCGAAACAAACCGTTTCCTCCACCCTATCCCGTAATTCCCGTAATCGCGGAAGCACCGTTTCCAACAGATTATGCTCATTCAGGGATTGAAAACCCAGAGTTAGTAATTTCCGGGATAATTTATAGCGTTTTGTTTCGTCATTATATAATAAATATCCCAATCTCACCAATGCATTCAAAATACGATAAGCCGTAGTCTGGGATATGTCGAGAGTTGTTTTAATATCCTGCAAGGTTTCTCCGCCGGATCGTATGGAGAGATATTCAAGCACAGCTATCCCTTTTTCAAGATTCGGAACCTTATAATTCTCTTCCGTTTTTTCCATATTTGAAATACTGTTTTCCATATTTGGAACATCATTTCAGTTTTATATCAAATATAAGATTCTATCTTTTAAAAACAAGCCCCGAATGCCTCAAAATAGCCTAATAATGCTCTAAAACATAAAAAGGCGAAAGGAGAATGTATCCCTACATCCTCCTTCCCTAATATAAATTGTAAACCAGTGTGTCCGTTAAAAAGTGATATCGAAACCAGCCATAAATACAGCTTTGGGCATCGGATATCCCTGCATATATTCATACCGGGTAGCCGTCAGGTTTTCCCCTTTGACAAAAAGGTTCATCCCCTTATCCCGTTCACCTATCCGGTAAGAAACTTTTGCATTGAGAGTCGTGAAATCTTCGGTGTCTAAAGACGGGTTCGGATTTGAATCGAAGTTTCTTACATACCCCGTATAAAACCCATAAATAGACTGAACATTCATATTGATAGTAAAACGCCCCGGACGATAGGTAGCATTCGCTACAAATTTATGTTTAGGAGCATAATTAATCGGTTTGCTTGTATGCAGATAACTATAGTTCATATCCAGACTCAGGTTATCCAAAACACTCCAGCGTCCTTCAAATTCAATGCCTTTATTAATAAAGCTACCGGTATTCATCATTTTATTTTACCATCTACCGGTATCTGGTAAATCATATCTTTGCCATCAATAAAAAATCCGGTAACCTCCGTATATAATTTACCATCCAGGAAAGATTGCCCAACCGACACTTCATAATTCAGCATACTCTCCGGATTTAAATCTTCATTCCCACCCCAAAGATACAGTTCACGCAGATTCGGGCTCCGGAAACCTTTGGATAAAGAGGCTTTGATGACGTTCGTTTCAATAGGACGATACGTTACACCAACCTGGGGTACCCATTCACCACCGTATATCCCATTGTGTTCAAAGCGCACACCGGCATTCAGGCTTACTTTATCCAACAAGTCCTGTTGCATAATCAAATAACCGGCTACTTCATTAACCGTGGTTTTTTCTAAAACATCTTTGTCTTCTTTCTCAAAGAACTGGTTCCAGGCATGTCCTCCCCAGTTTTTGTAATCAATACCCACCGTAAAACTATTGCCGGGTAGAAGCCGGAAGGATTCATAGGCTAAAATACCCCAGTTATGGTCGTGAGAACGAAACAAATAATCTAAAGGAGCTTCTCCCGGTTCATATCCATCATTGATTTCATGATTTCCCCAGTTATAAAAAACGCGTAATGCTCCACTGGTTTTACCATAATTATTTTCCAAAGCAAAAGAGGTTGTCCCCCTTACGACATCCACCAGATAATCATACACCGGTGCAGTTACCTCCCCCGGATTCTGCGTGAAAAATTTAGCTACGCTTACATCAGCGGTAGCTTTTAAATGCTCATTGATTTCATAGCCTACCTTACCAAAACCATTGGTTATATGGAAAGAGTTATTTACACGATGGCCATCTGTACGGTCGTGATTAACAGAGACAAAACTGCTGAATTTGCCACTCTTGTACCCATTGTTTACCATATATTTCTGCGTACCATACGAACCCCATAACATACGGGCCTGCGTACGGCGACCGTCACGGTGCTGGTCACGGGTAATAATATTGACAACCCCACCCATCGCATTCGAACCATATAAAAGAGAACCCGGACCACGGATGACTTCCACCTTTTCAACATCCGATGCCACATACGTATCCGGTAAAGAATGACCAAAGATGCCTGCCCATTGCGGCTGCCCGTCAAAAAGCATCAGGACTTTATTGCCCTGCCCTACACCACGGATGTTAACAGTTCCGCCGGAACCATTATTCACCCCAAATCCGGTAATCCCTTTAGCCGTTACAAATAAACCCGGTACATGCTGAGACAAAACCGGTAACAGAGCCGACTCACTACTGGCTTCAATTTGCTCACGGTCTATAACCGAAACAGATAAAGGCACACTGTTACGGTTGACATTTATTTTATTAGCAGTAACTACAACACCTTGCAGATAAACAGTACTATCGACAGGAGATTCGTCTGCCCGGGCGACAGATGAAAACAAAAGCAGGGAAGCAACAACTATCAGGTTCCTTTTCATTCCAGTTAATGTTAGATTCATTTAAAATTTCCCCACAAAAGTAACACGATTTATTTAACTTGTGTCACTAATCAGTAAAAAAAATGGGTTAATCCGCCCGGCTCATAACCAGTTTACCATGTTTTAGGCCTTTTATGGTGGTTAATTTATCTGCCAGTTCTGTCAAACGGAAGGCAGTTCCGGTAACGGTAGCAATGTGAAGACAAAAGTTTTGGTTCAGGTAATATTGGGAAGAAGACAAGATAACATCGGTATATTGTTGCTGAATTGTAGCGATACGGGAACCAATATCTTTTTTGGCCTGATCGTACATCAGTACAATTGTTCCGGCTACAATATGATTGCACTGCCACTTCTTCTCGGCTACATTTTTTTCTATCAGAAAACGGATGGCCTGCGAACGGTTGGCAAACCCGTTTTCAATCACATACTCATCCAATGAGTCCAGTATTTCTTCTTCAAGCGATACACCAAAACGTTTTAAAGACATAAAAATCCTCCATTTTAGGGTTGTAAAGATAAAAAACTTTTAAATGGGTAAACAACTTTTTCCCGGAGGAGTTACAGGTAAAGACAGAAGTAAAAAGTTAAAGAAGTGAAGGAGTTAAGAA
This sequence comes from Tannerellaceae bacterium, assembly GCA_020860805.1. Taxonomy (GTDB): domain Bacteria; phylum Bacteroidota; class Bacteroidia; order Bacteroidales; family Tannerellaceae; genus UBA4116. The sequence continues at coordinate 16,873 of JAJBTP010000528.1, forward strand.
TAACTTTTTTGACTTTCTGTTTTTTAATAAAAACTAAAAAGAAAGTAATTATGGATAACATGCGTGATAACGATTACGATTATACTGCAAAAGAACGTTTGCAGGACGATGCACAGATTGCTAAAGACAAAGCACATTTAGAAGCTGATAAAGCAAAAGCCAATACAAAAGACTGGCAGGAAGATGCGGACGATAAAGCAACCCATGCATCCAACACCGTAAAAGAAAAAGCGGAAGAAGTAGGTGACGCTATCAAAGAAAAATACCATCAGGCAAAAGACTGGGTAGACGAAAAGATGGACTAAAACCTGGTATTATATCCGAAGGGACTGCTCCAAAAGACTGTTTATTTACAGATACACTTTCGGAACAGTCCCTTCTTATGTGAAGATAATACCTTCTGCCTGCGTGGACTCCTCGCTGAAAAATGTTCTCTTTCTTTTTATTATTTTCTTTCTCTAAATTAATATTATATTATTATTAATAATATTATTATATATAATATATT
>JAJBTP010000428.1 GCA_020860805.1 Tannerellaceae bacterium
TTCTAATTCTTTATTCGTTAGTTTATTATAAGTAGCTCCGTTATTTGGATCGATATATTTCCATTCTCCGGTTGATACAGAGAGGGAACCTGCCTGTTCAATGATGTAGTCACGTCCCCGGGCATCTTTACCCATTAGTGTGGCTAACTGGTTGCGGCTATCCGGAGCGGAACCTTTAGGAATTTTTTTATCAACCAGTGCGCTCAGGGAGGCAAAAAGGTCAATATGTGATACCAATGCATTAGACACTGCCGGTTTGATTTGGGCGGGCCAGTTTACGATAAAGGGAACGCGGGTTCCTGCTTCGAAAATACTGTATTTACCTCCCCGGAATGGTCTCCACGGACGATGTTCTCCTAATAGTTCAACAGCCTGGTCTGCATATCCGTCGTCTACTACCGGACCGTTATCACTGGTAAGGATAATAAGTGTGTTTTCGCTTAAGCCCAGTCTTTTCAGTGTAGCCATAATTTGTCCGACACTCCAGTCGAATTCCAGAAGGGCATCTCCGCGTGGACCCATACCACTTTTTCCTTTGAAACGGGGATGAGGAACACGGGGCACATGGATGTCATTGGTGGCAAAATAGAGGAAGAACGGTTCGTTCTGATTGTTTTCGATAAATTGGATAGCTTTGGTTGTGATACTATCGGCAATATTTTCGTCCAGCCATAACGCCTGTTTACCTCCTTTCATATATCCGATACGTGAGATACCGTTTACTATTGCCTGGTCGTGGCCGTGGTTTGGACTGGGTCGTAACACTGTCAGTAATTCCGGGTGGTCTTTACCCAAAGGTTCACCCGGGAAGGGTTTTTCATAACTTACAGCGATAGGGTCATCAGGGTCCAGGTTGACTACATATTGATTCTCTACATATACACAGGGGACACGGTCGCCTGTAGCTGCCATAATGTATGAGTAATCAAATCCTATATCTATAGGACCAGGTGTAATAAATCCGTTCCAATTCTGGGAGCCGGCTGTCAGTCCTAATCCCAGATGCCATTTTCCTACGGCAGCTGTCGCATACCCTGCTTCACGGAATATGGAGGCAATGGTGGTTTGTTCTGGCCGTATCACCATACCTGCATCTCCTGTTGCAATACCGGTATCATTGCGCCGCCAGGCATATTCTCCTGTTAACAGGGAATACCGGGAAGGCGTACTGGTTGCCGCAACGGCATGTGCATCCGTAAAACGGACACCTGTTGCAGCCAGTTTGTCCACATTAGGCGTGTGGATTGTTTTTTCTCCGTTACAACTTAAATCTCCATACCCAATATCATCTGCCAGAATGATAATAACATTGGGTTTTTCCGGGAGTGATTGTTGCCGCCCGGACTTACATGCTACCTGTGGTAAAAGCAATGAAGCTCCCAGACCTGTAAGCAATTTAATATTCATATTTTTCATGTTTTTCCTGTATTATAAAACTTTATTACCTGTTACTCTTTCCAGTTCTTTCCGGATATGAGGATGGTAAATTCGTGTATCGTTGTAGGATTTACCATACTTCACCAGTTCGTTTGCTAATTCTTTCACGATTTTGCTATATTCCGGATTAAAATAGCAATTTACCAGTTCGTCCGGGTCTTTGGATAAATCGGTCAGCCACGGCACATCTTCTTTGTTTTCAGAATAAGTAAGTTTATAGGTTGGGGTGACAACCGATAACCACAGGTTCCGTCTGGCTGTGGCTGATTCATCCCAGTCGCTTTCGATTAAAGGAGTGGTAGACCGCATAAAGATAATATCTTTATAGTTGTCTGTGGGTTGTTCTCCTTTCCACACAGATGACATATCCCGACCGTCGAACGGCTGTGTCGTCTGAATACCGCAGAAACTCAGGAGAGAAGGAGTAAAATCAACAACCGACATTACCTGGTTTGTATGGCTGTTGGGTGAGATTCCTGCCGGATAACTGATGATAAAAGGTATTTTGGCGGATGCTTCCAACGGTACTCCTTTATTAATTAATCCGTGTTCTCCGCACATATCTCCATGGTCCGAAGTGAAGATAATGACTGTTTTTTCCAGTAGATTAGTTTCCTGTAGAACGGAAATAATTTTTCCGATATTATCATCGATGCATTTAATCATTCCAAAATAGGCTGCCATATTTTCCATCCGGTCTTCCGGCAGATTATCTCCATGACTCCAGGCAGGTAGTCCTGTGGTATCTTTGAATGCAGTGATGGGTTGTTCGAAAACCCTGTTGGAATAAAGTGTATCATAGGGTGTACGCACCTGATTCGGACCATGAGGATCCGGAAGACTTACCATGCAACAGAAAGGGGCATATATATGGTGGCGTACAAAATCAATTGTTTTGTTTATGAGAAAATCAGTTGTAAAATTAGTTGAATCAGCTGTTTGAATAGCCGCTTCCCTCTCAAATTGTGTTCCTTCCGGACCTTCTGTTATTATTTTCCAGTGTCCCCGGTTATACATGTATCTGTTGTCGGTAAACCCAAAATCTCTTTCCGGATTCCACCCCGGCCTGTCTTTACCGTTTACATGGAGTTTACCCATATAGCCGGTGCTATATCCGTTGGAACGGAGTATATCTGCGAATGTGAAGGCTTCTTTTCTTAATTCCATATCATTGATATACATCCCGGCATTCTGCGGGTATAAACCTGTCAGAAAGGAGGCCCGGCTGGGTGAGCTGACGGGAGTTGTGGCATAACAATTACGGAATAACATACCCCGTTGTGCCAGGTAGTCTATGTGAGGAGTTTCTACCTGGTTTCCTTTTCCCCACGGATAGGCTTGTTCTTCCGGCAGGAATTGCCGGTAACAACCCAGTGTCCTGAAGTTATGTTCATCCGTATGGATAATCAGGATATTAGGTTTGTCCTGTGAGAATGAAGAGACTTGTCCGGCCAGTAGTAAAGTACAGATTGAATAACCGGTGATACTTGGTTTCATCGTTTTTTGTGTTGGAAGTATAGGGCACGCAGATTACGCAGATTGCGTATTTTGCGTGCTACTCTATACTTTTCATACCTATTTATCTAAGGTTAGGATTGATATTCTGTTCACTTTGCGGTATCGGCCAGACCTCCTGACCGGCAACAAAGGCACGGGTGTTTACATACCAGCGGCTGTATACGTCTGTTTCTCCGTTCCGTTTGTTCATCACGCTTTCGTCTTCCACATAGAACGGAGAGCCATATACCGGTGCATTCAGTTTTTCAACAGCAATACCCCAACGGAATAAATCCCATAAACGGTGCCCTTCAAAGGCTAATTCAATCATACGTTCTTTCCGGATTTTTTCCCGTAAAACAGTTGGATTAGTGTCTGTGATTTTAGGCATATCCACACGGGCTCTTACTGCATTGATAGTATTTATCCAACAGGGTTTGTGTAATTACTGTGCCGGCTTCCATTTCAGCTTCCAGATACATTAATAAGACTTCTGCATACCGTGCAATCGGGGTAATACCTCCATACCGGTTTAAGTCACCTGTCCAACTTTCATCAAAAAATTTGCGAAGCAGATAACCGGTCTGGGTAGCCTGTCCGGCCCCTATTTTGTCTACAGAATTGGTTTCTGGATGGCAGATATAGGTTGAACCTCTGAAAGTAGCTCCATTATATATCAATGTATAATCCAGACGTGGGTCCCGGTCTGCTCCTAAATTATCGATATTGAAGCGGGCATCTTCATAACTGAAGGGAGTACCGTCCCGGAATTCGTATGCTTCATATAGATGGGAAGAACCATTCACCAGACACCATCCTGCATCTTTAATCGGATAGGCGTGTTGTGGTAATGCATACCCTGCTAAGTTATCAACCAGATGCACAGCAAAGATATGTTCCGAACTGCTTTTACCAGCCGGATAAAAAAGCGTCTGGTAATTATCATGTAGCTGGTTCTCATTCCAGTCTATGATAGTTTTACAAACAGCAGCGGCCTCTTTGTACTCTTTGTTCAGCATATAGGTACGGGCCAGAAATACCAGTGCAGCCTGTGAAGTAGCACGTCCTAGTTCTGAAGCCGGTAAGTCTTTATGACGCGGCAATAGTTCGCTAATCTCTGTCAGTTCATCCACCACAAATTTGATTATTTCAGCACGGGTGGCCTTCTTTACATTGTTGCTCTCTTCTGCCGTCAACGGTTCTTTTACCAATGGGACATCATGAAAATAAGATGTCAGGTAAAAATAGGAAGTAGCACGGATAAAACGTGCTTCGGATTTCATTCGTAGCACTTCATCAGAATCACCTAACCGGTCAATATTTTCAAGAAACCGGTTACAGGCACTGATACGTGTAAAAGGAGCAGTGTAGAGGGGCGTGGTATTATTGTTATCGGCTAAAAGTCCTCCGGAGGTGATTTGTCCGATAGGATTTGTAAAACCTCTCCGGTCGTAACCGATGTCGGTTACACCGTCCAGTAATACATTCGCTCCATATCCCCACCAGTCTTTAGGAGTATATTCCGGTTCGTTAAATACCATATCTCCCCGGTATAATCCGATAATAGCTAATTTTGCATTTTCTTCGCTGGTGAAGAATTCATCCTCACCAAAGTCTGTTAACGGATACCGGTCCATAGAGCAGGATACCAGTAGAGTTAATAGTATGAAAATAGAACCTGTTTTATTTATAAATGTACTCATAACGCTTTAGAATTTAATGTTTACACCAAATGTATACGTTGCTAGGAATGGGTAATAGCTTCCGCCTGTATTCGTTTCCGGGTCCCATCCTTTCGGATATTTACTCCATGTCAGGGCATTTTCGGCTGCTGCATAAATACGGATATTGGAAATAAATGTGTTAGCCAGTAATTTAGCAGGTAGTGTATAGCCTAACTGAATGTTTTTCAAACGTAGGTAGGGTGCATTTCTAATCCAGAAATCGGAAACCTGATTATTGACGGTTGTTGAATTTCCTAAACTCATAATGCGTGGATAGGCCGGATAGCGTTCCGGATTTTCAGGATCAAATGCTCCGTCTAACTGCTAGCGTTGGATATTTCCTTCTGAGAACAACGCAAATCCTGCATAATTGTTTAAGAAACCTTTAACTCCTGCAACTCCCTGCAGAAAGATGTTTAAGTCAAAGCCTTTATACGCTCCATTCATGGATATACCAAATGTATATTTAGGGATACGTGAACCCAGGTAGACTCTGTCATGTGTCGGATCAACAAATCCGTCACCGTCAATATCTAAATAACGGATATCACCGGGTTTGGTGTTTTCATAGGTTGAACCCATAGCTGACTGGTCTGTATGAGCAAACCAGGCATCAATATCTGCCTGATCCAGGAATACACCGTCTGTTTTATAACCGTAGTACATATTCATTGGATATCCTACAAATAAGTCAGAGCCATTCCCTACCATTCCGTTAGCCTGTTCTACATCTCCTAAGCCAAGGGAATGAATTTTGTTTTTGATAATACTTGAATTGGCATTTATACCGTATTGGAATTCACCAATTTTGTTTTGATGCCCTATTTCAAATTCCCGTCCCCGGTTAGACAATTCACCTGTATTGACTTCGCTTAATTCCAGGCCAAAGATAGATGAAACACTTGCACTGGGCTTATATAATACATCGTAAGTATACCGGTAAAAATAAGTAGCACTTGCAGAGAGTAATCCATCCCAGAAAATTCCTTCAAATCCTCCGTCTACCGTACGGGTTGTTTCCCATTTCAGATTTGGGTCAGCATATTTTTTCAACCGTGCTCCCTGCGCCATGTTCGAACCTATCGGATAGTTGTATTTATCGCCTAAATTATAGACGGATTGATACGCATAGTTTCCGATGTTATTATTACCTAACAGACCAATGGATGCTTTCAGTTTTAAATTGTTTATAAACTCCAGATTCTCATTTTCTTTTATGAATTTTTCTTCTGATAGTCTCCATCCAAGAGCTGCTGAAGGGAAGAAAGCATACCGTTGGTCTACCGGAAAACGGGAGGAACCGTCATACCGCATGGTCGCTTCTACTAAATACCGTTCTTTGTAATTGTATTGTAAACGTCCGAAAAAGGATTGAATCACCCAGTCATATCCACCACTACCGTTTAGCTGGTTGTCCGGTGAACCGGCAGTCAAATGGGGAAGAGTGTTACTTGGAAAATTATCCCGGCTGGCATTCATGGAACGTTGAGATTCATCTTCCCAGGAATAACCTACCAATACATCCAGATTATGGGCATTGTTAATAGTTGTGAAGTAATTAGCTGTTGCCTGGAAAGATTTGTATTCCGTACTTTTCCATTCTTCTTCTAACCGTGAAGGTCCTAACACATTGATAGTCTCTTCGATTTTTACGGGAAGAGTAGCCCGGAACCGTTTATCTTTTGCATTGGTATAGTTATAGGCTCCTGTCCCACTGATGATAAGGTTTTTAATGGGTTGGTAGTCAAACTGGATAGCCGAATTGAAACGTACGGTTGGTTTTTCCATAAATGCACCGGAATTTAACCAGGCTTTCGGAGTTCCGAAGTTTTTAACACCAGGTCCTCACGAGCCATCACTTAATACAGAAGGTTTGTAACCCGGAAAACGTAAAGATTGTTGAATCATGGTTAATAACGGGTCACTTGTAGTGCCGTCAACAGAACCTGCCAGGTTGGGCTCTTCTACTTTAGCATTATCTCCTCTTAAGCGGACGGTCATTTTTAATTTGTCACTTAATTTAGAGGTGAGGTTTACACGGGCTGTATAACGGGTATAATTGTTATTGGGTATAATACCGTTTTGATTCAGATACCCGAAGGATACCCGGTACTGGCTTCTTTCCGAACCTCCCATTAAGGACAGGTCATGCCCGGTCTGGAAACCGTTACCACTGAACAGGTCTTTCACGAAATCTTCGTTGGCATATTCATCCGGACGGCTACCATCTTTCATTGCCTGGATTTCATCTGCTGTAAAACGGGTAACTCCATCTGCTTTGTTTAATGCTTCTGCATATTCCCAGCTATTCACATATTCCGGAAGAGCTGTTGCACGGTTAAAGCCTGCATATCCATTGTAATTGATTGATATTTTGCCCTCCTGTCCGTTTTTGGTTGTTACCAATACGACACCGTTGGCTGCTCTGGCTCCGTAAATAGCTGCTGTTGCTGCATCTTTCAACACAGAGATATTGGCAATATCGTTCGGGTTTATATCACTTAGGTTACCCGGAATTCCGTCTATCAGGATTAAAGCATCTGGTGTTGCACCGAATGAACCTACTCCGCGAACCCGGATGGTGCCTGTATGTACACCTGGTTGTCCACCTGCCTGGCTAATGGTTACACCCGGCATTTGTCCGGTAAGTGCTCCTACTACAGAAGATTGAGCCCGGTTTTCCAATTGTTTGGCATCTATCGTTGCAATGGAACCCACCACGTTTACTTTTTTCTGTACACCGTATCCCACTACTACGACTTCATCCAGAATCTGTGTGTCTTCCGTAAGTTTAATGAGATACGAGGAATTAGCCGTAATGGCTATTTCTCTGGGATGATAGCCAATGTATGAAATCTGTAGTTGAGTACCAGATGTGATTTCCAGAGAGAAGTTTCCATCGATATCAGTTATGGTACCGTTTGTTGTTCCTTTTACAACGACATTAGCACCAATAATAGCCTCTCCGTTTTCGTCTATAACCTGCCCGGTTATTTTCCGGTTTTGTTGAGTGCTACTTTGAGCCAATAATACGATTTTATTGTTTTCAATCTGATAGGATCGACCCTTTAGTAGTTGTTCCAGTATGTTATCAATATCGCCATTTTCAACATTCAGGTTCACCTTTTTACTTAGATTTACCTCTGTATTATTGAGGAAAAAACATATTGGGTTTGTTTCTCAATCGTTTTTATGGCTTCTTCCAACGTAATACCGCTTAATTTTAATGTGAGGTTTACCCGTTGGGTCTGAGTGGTTGTTGCAGCTAACTGTAAGAAAGAAATGACAGCGAATACTACTATCATTTTCATTTTTCTGTAGATACTAAAAGTTAGAAAAGGAGGAGTGTTTCCTTTTGAGGATTTTTTTTCATACATTTGTATTGATTTAATTATACATTTTGCTCTCAACGCCTTACTTTTGGGAGCATTTGAATTTTAATCTCATCAGGCGGATGTTGGTAGCATTCGCCTGTTTGTAGTAATAGTCTCTCGATTGTTATTTCATGGGCATATCAAATTAAGTTATACATTTGTTTCCTTATTTTTTATGAATCATCACATTGTGTTCGTTTATTTTGCATTTCACCGGAGCAATCAGTTCCAATAATTTGAATATCTCTTCTTTGGATTCCCTGCGTACTGTGAGTGACAGCCTGGTATCATGAGGGATATTCCTATCGTACTTTATTTCGATGTTATACCAGCGTTCCAGTCTGAACAGAATGTCGGACAATCGTTCATTCGTCATGACTAATCTGTCATTCGTCCAGAGGATATAATCGGAACCTGTTACGGAGTCAACAGAATAGCTATGTTCGTTTTTATTCCAGACAAACTTTTCATTTGGTTTAAGCGTTAACCTCCGGTTGATAGAAGATATATAAACGGCTACACTCCCGGATAAAAGGGTTGTTTCTGTTATATTCCTGTTTTCATAGTTTTTGACATCAAACCAGGTTCCTAATACCTCTACCTGTATATCTCCGGTTTCTACCCAGAAAGGTCTTTTTTTATCTTCTTTGACCTGAAAATATCCTTCTCCTTTCAATTGTACTTTTCGTTCCGAAGCGGAAAAGTTTTCCGGATAGGTCAATTCACTTTCTGCATTTAACCAGGCAATCGAACCATCCGGAAGTGTAATAGAACCTTTGCTTTCTTTTCCCATAATAAAATGGTTCATGACAACTGCGTTTTCTATTTTGCTCCACCGGTCTGTACCCAGCCAGTATCCTCCGCCGAGGCATATAAGACTTAAAATAACTGCTGCTGCTATCCGGGTAAACCAAAGAGAATGTTTTTTCGTTTCTATCTTCTCTGTTGGCTTTGTTTGTTGGATAAAGCGTTGAAACGCCTGTTCCGTATAACCGGACCCTGCATGTGGAATAGGGGTAGAGGCTAACCAGATATCCCGTAGCTGCATAAATTGTTTTTTATTTTCTTCCTTCTGTTGAAGCCATTCCAACAGTTGTTTTTTTCAATTTCCGTAGCTTCTTCCTGCAGATATTTTAGTAGGATTTCTTCCATAAAAAGTTTGTCATTTATACCTATCACAAGTAACTCGCTTATACCCCTACCATCAGGAGTAAAAAAAAATAGTTTTTAACAGAATAAAAGATTAACTTTGTAGGAAGCTCATTTGTTTAACAATCTATGTACGCCTTTTTTCGACAGTTGTATCAAAAATACTATGAATCTCTTGTTGCCTATGCATACCACTATGTAAATAACTGGGAGATATCAGAAGATATTGTTCAGGAAGTCTTTTTGATTTTGTGGACGAAGCGGGAGGATGTGGACTTTACCGAACCTATTAAACCTTATCTTTATAAAGCTGTTTACAACAAATCCATGAATCATATTTCTTCTACTTATACCCAGACCCGGGTGGGAATGGATTCAACAGATGAGATGATTAACCGGATTATTGTGGAATGTAACCAATATGATACATTACTGGCCAAAGAAACGGCTAAAGAAATAGAAACAGCTATTAATGGATTATCTCCTCAATGTAAGAAAATTTTCCTTTTGAGCAGGGAGCAACATTTAAAGAATAAAGAAATTGCTACTTTACTGGAGATTAGTGAGAAAGCGGTAGAGAAGCAAATAACGAAGGCACTGGGGGAAATAAGAAATCATTTAAAGCAACTGGGGTTGTTGCCTGCGTGGCTGTTCCTGTTCTTTTTGAAGTAAACAGCCACACAACCTATTCTATTTCATCAGGCCAGGGAACCGGTTCTTTTGTGACTTTAAAAGAAGGACGTTGCGCCTGGGCACTTCTTAAGAAGGTTCCCAGTTCAGCAGATAACGTTTTTACTATCTCCGGGAAGAAAACGGCCTGATTGGTTTTTTCTCCTATATCATCCGGCATATGGAAAAGTTCTTTTTTAACTGAATCGTAATAGTAGATTAATTTCCAGTCTCCTTTACGTATAGCACAATAGCTTCCGATTCCCGGCCCTGTATTTCCCCAACGGTTTGGAAAATTCCAGAAAAGAGGACGGTTTCCGGATGGGATGTCTTTTTCTGAAAGAAACGGTACAAGACTTACACCGTCTATCTCCTGTTTGGTCTGGTAACCGGATATACCTACCATTTCGAGGATAGAGGGGAAAAAGTCTTCGATAATAATATAGTTATCACACTGGGTTCCTCCCTGGGTAACACCCGGCCAGGAAACAATCATGGGTTCCCGTATCCCTCCTTCATAGGCAGAACCTTTGCCACTATTTAAGGGACTGTTCTGGGTATGTGGTTCTCCATCCCTCCATGCGGGTTCTGCTGCTAATCCTCCGTTATCCGACATGAAAAGAATGATTGTATCTTTATCCTTACCTGTTTCTTCCAGCCAGTCCATCAGGTCTCCGAGACTTTTATCCATTCCTTCTATTAATGCTGCATATGCTGCTTCTTTGGAAGAAAATCCTTTCTGTATGTATTTATCATAAAAACGCATGTCTTTATCAATGGGTACATGGACTGCATAGTGTGACATATACAGAAAAAACGGTTGTTCATATTTTATAGCTTTCTCCAACGCTTTGATTGCTTCACGGGTCAGAACTTCCGATACAAAAATATCTTCTCCCCAGTAACTTTCCAGACCTGGTATGGCAAATCCGGAAGAGGGTGTTCCATCGGTTTTATTACCAAAGTTATCTTCTCCCAGATAGCTGGCTAATCCGCCTCCGGCATGGCCGGCAATGTTTACTTCAAAACCAAAATGATGTGGATTTTCTCCTGGTGTATCAATAGCTCCGAAATGAGCTTTCCCACAATGAATGGTATGGTATCCGTTTTCTTTCAGAATTTGCGGAAGGGAAGCAACCTGATAAGTAAAATCAATACCGGGTATCTGGCATATTCCGTTATAATTCCATTCCGGAAAATCCAATATAGGAGAGGGAGCGTCAGTTGTGCCGTTTTTGGGAAAAGTCCAGTTTGTAACCCGGTGCCTTGCTGCGTTGGCACCGGTTAACAAACTGCAGCGGGAAGGCGAACTGACACTACAGGCATATGCCTGTGTGAATTTAATCCCCTGCCGGGCGAGACGTTCCATGTTGGGGGTCTCATATATATGATTATAAGGCGTTGCTGTATGCCAGAAGGGTACAGAGGTATCCTGCCATCCCATATCATCCACTAAAAAGAGGATAATATTGGGAGGGGTGGCAGGCGTATCCGGACTATTTGACGGCTATCAGGCCGGCCGGAAATGCGAGTAATGGTAAAAGTATTTTAGAATTCATGGTATATCCAAATGTTCGTTCTTTTCATATGTATCCTGTTTCAGGGATTAATCTCCTTCCGGTAGTGAACCGATTTCTATTTTCCAACCCGGATTCTGATAGATGGTAGAGCTACTATAATCGCTTGAACCTTCTGTGGCTGTTGTCAGGCGGAAATGGTCGAACGCAATAGGTTCCAGGTATTTATGCTGGTTCCATGTATAACCGTTAAAAGCTATATTATTAGCATTAATCCGGTAAGGTAACAGGTATTTACCATCGGCCGGAGAAGATACGTTGGCACTGCTTTCTCCCTGTGGATAAAGTGCTATAATTTCTAATCCGTTTGCCGGCTCGGTGTATCGCTTATACGTTTCATCCCATAAATTAATTCCTTCCGTATGGAAATTTTGGACTTTATCCAGTGAACGCCATCTTTTTAAATCGTTCCACCGGAAACCTTCAGCCGTTAGTTCAATCCGTCTTTCACGTCGTATGTTGTATAAGGTTGGTGAAACCAAATCATTACCGGAATACCGGCCCCAATCTATTTCCTGGTTTAAGTCAGTCGCTGAAATCGTTTTGTTAATATCGGTGTTCATGCCGGCTCTGTTGCGTAAGGCCTGCCAATATTCCATACTTTTTCCACTTATTGTTCCGTTCAGTTCGTAGTCTGCTTCGATATAATTGAGATAGGCTTCAGCAGCACGGAAAATAATGCAGGCTGTTTCTGACGGTAGGGTTGGGCCCTGTGCCGGGTCGGGAGTCAGTCCTTTTTTACAGAGTAGCCTGTAGGACATTTATTCTCGTTTTGTGGTTGTGTGATAGGTGCCCGGTAATAATAGCCTTCTCCATTTACTACATATTCATTAAAAGAGGCTTTTTCAGATAATAAATCTCCGGGCAATAGAATATTGTAATGGAATCGTGGGTCACGTCCGGCTGCTACTGTTTCATAACTGGTATCTCCCTGATATCCGGAACCGTTTGCATAGACAGGAAGACCGTTTTCCATCAGGAAGGATTGTACCATACTCCGGGTGAAACCCGTGTTACCTCCTCCGTCACGCTGGATATAACCTACTACAAAGTGATTGACGGAAGGGGTTAAAGAAGCATCATACTGACGCCATAGCAGTGCTTCGTTGATACCGGTTAAAGATTTACTGTTAAATAGTTCTTCGTAATTTCCGTGCAGGGAATGGCTGTCTGCTACGATAGAAGCTGCATTCATCGCTTCTGTCAGAAAAAAACGGATTTCGGACTCAATATCAATTGAAAATCCTTTCAGATATTCTTTTTCTGCTCCCGGCCACCCGGTTCCACCCGGAACACGTGCTGTGTTTTTATGATATTTTTCCCATGTTGCTTCGAAAAGGGCTACACGGCTTTTTAGCAGTGCTGCACAATTACGGGTTAACCGGTTGCTCATAGGAGAAGTTGTTTTCATCAGGATATAAGCTGAATCCAAATCCTGTAGAATAAAACGAGCTACTTCATTCCGGGGACGGCGCTTGCTGGCCTCCCTTACGGTTTCATAATCTTCGGAAATCCATTCTTTCAGGATGGGAAAATCGCCTAAATCAGCCAGTTTAAGAAAGTAGAACCATGCACGGAAGAAATACATTTCTCCCAGATAGTGTTCATTGTTCTCTCCGGTACCTCCTAATTCTCCGTTTTCCAATCGTGGACGAACTGTATTGATGAAATAGTTGACACTTCGTATAGTACTGAAGTTCCAGGGGTCATCTCCTTCTTTTAAGGTCTGTTCTACTCTTGTCTGTCCTTTTACAAATTTGTCATTCGGATTACTTGCAGCCTGGTTATCACTGTTGTTGTCATTTTTGAATATACCCATGCCATACTCTTTATGTGAGGGTAAGGATTCATATAATTTAGCTGAATAAGCAGCTAAGTCACTCTCTTCCTTCAGATATTTATCTGTCGATGCACTGTCTAAAGGTTCTCTGTCGAGAAAATCATTACATGTCAGTAAGACTGTTCCGATTAAAAGGAAAAATATGTATTGTGTTTTCATGTTGTCTGTCAATTAAAATGTTACATTCAAACCAAATGAAATGGTGGTGGATAAAGGATAAGTTTTACCACTACTATATCCATCCGAAGAAGTCGCTTCCGGGTCAAACATACCTGCCAGTTTGGTGATGGTGAAGAGATTTTCTGCACTAAAATAGATACGGGCGCGTTCCATATGGACTTTACTTATCAGCCGTTGGGGGAATGTGTAACCCAACTGAAGGTTTTTCATACGGAGGTAAGCTCCGTTTTGCAGGTAGCGGGTCTACACCTCTTTGTTCTTATCTCCTTTATCTCCCAGATAGGCTACCGGATAGTAGGCGTCAATATTGGCACCGAAGATGGAAGTTGTATTCTCCGGACGGAAATAATCCAGATGTTGGGTGAATCCCAGGGATTGCCATTCACCTCCATCAGCTCCCCAGAACATCGGTCCGTTTAGCCAAAGGTCACGTTTTAAGACTCCCTGAAAGAACATTTGTATATCAAATCCTTTCCAGTCAGCACCTAAACTTAATCCCATTCTGAAACGAGGATTACTATTTCCGATTACACGGAGGTCACCCGGGTCATCTACGGTGGAGGAACCTTTATCAACTACTCCGTCATTATTCAGGTCTTTATACATAATATTTCCGGCTTCCCATCCGGTTCCGATTTTACTCTGGTCGTTCTGTGCCAGCCAGGCATTCATTTTGGCATCGGATTTAGCAATACCTTCTGTTGTGAATCCCCAGATTTCCCCTAATATTTTACCATCGTAATAGGCATAATTTCCATTACTATCATAAATGGCTTTGGATGCATTCGGATATTTAACGACTTTGACACGGTTATCAGATAGGTTAAAGCCTATGTCGTAGTTTACCTTTCCGATTCTGTCACGCCAGTTTACCTGAAGTTCCCAGCCCCGGTTATCCAGTTCGGCATTATTGGTATTAGGTAAAACTGTTCCTAAGATTGCACCTACTTCTGCCGGTGGTCCTACCATGTTTTTGGTTTTCCGGATAAAGTATTCGGCTGTGGCATTCAGGCGGTTGTTAAACAGTCCGAAGTCTAAACCGATGTTTGTATTATATATCTTTTCCCATGTCAGGAAACTACTTACCATACCTGGAACTTCTGCTGTTGTGGGCCGGTTACCATCCATCAACCAGCTACCATTGTTCGGAGATACTTTTTGTGTCAGGTAGAACGGATAATATTGTTCGGTGTTCTGATTTCCTAACATTCCCCAGGAAGCACGGGGTTTCAATGTTGTCAACCAGTCTGAAGCTGGCTCCATGAAGGATTCCCGGGCCATATTCCAGCCTACTGAAAAAGAGGGAAACAGATTCCAGCGTTGGTCACGCAGGAAGCGGGAAGAACCATCGTAACGTAGATTAACCTCTGCCAGGTAACGTTCTTTGTAAGCATAATTGATACGGCCGAAGAAGCCGGCAGTTGCCCAGTCATAATATCTGGCTTCTTTAATCAAATCATCTCCTGTCGCTGCGCCTATCTCCGGAACCAGTTCGGTAATGACATCCGAGCGTTGGGCATTCAGGTTGCGGAATACATGTTTCTCTGTATTCATCCCTACTAATCCTTTCAGGTAATGTCCGTTGGTTTCATATACATAATCTGTATACAGACTGGTTGTATAGAAATTGGTATTACTGAATATACTCCTTGCAAACGTTGCTCCCGGGGCGTACGAGCCACTAAAGGCTAATAAGACAGGGTCCCCCTCATAACTGTGTTCGTAAATTTTATTCAGGTTTACCTGTTTATTTTCATTGATAATACGCATACCGGCTTCGGCATAGATATTCCAGTTTTTAGTGGGATGTATAACCAACTGGCCCTGTAAGTAGACGTTATCATTATGCGTTTTTGAACGGCCGCCATCTGTTAGCTGAATTAACTTGCCATTCCGCATATAGTGTCCGTTTGGGTCCTGAAAAGGCATCATGGGCCACATACGTGCAATATCATGGTACAGCAAGCCTCCTTCTTCGGTATAGCGGGTTATCCAATTCCCACCGGATAAATTTTGTGTTGATATTGAAATCCACATATTTATTTATCTGTGTATTGACTTTAGCGGTTGCATTATACCGCTTGAAATTATCATTTCCGTAACGTAAATTACCGTTTTGATTCAGATAATTGCCCGATACATAATATTGTATGTTCTCATTGCCACCGTTCAGGCTGATATTATGTTCGTTACTCCAGGCCCATTTAAAGTGTGTCTTATACCAGTTTACATTATCATTTGCCTGTTCGTGGAAATGCCAGTTACTACCGTTTTGTATAGTTGTAGTCTGTATCTCGCCATCCATATATTTACGGATACGGTCCAACGTATCTTCATTGAAAATCGCAGAGCCTCCCTGGTTAATAGAAACATCATTAAAGAAATGCGCAAAATCCCAGGAATTAAGTGGGTTAGGTAATTTTGTAGCTCCCGAATAACGGAAATTATTATTATAATTTATCTTCATCTTACCGCTTTTACCTGTTTTAGTCGTAATAAGTATAACACCAAAGGCCGCCCTGGAACCATAGATAGAGGAAGAGGCAGCATCTTTTAGTACGGAAATATTTTCGATATCATCCGGATTCAGGTGATTCATATTCCCTTCGATTCCATCAATTAAAATTAACGGTTCAGATTTGGAACCTGTTCCAATTGTACCTGTTCCACGTATATTGACCGATAAAGACTGGCCTAATTGTCCTCCTAAATCTCCGACAGAAAGATTTAATCCCGGGATAACTCCCTGTAAGGCTTGCCCTACCTGTGATACCGGCCGGGATTCGAGTGATTTGGTATCTACGGAACTGACAGCACCGGTCAGGTTTACTTTCTTTTGTGTTCCGAAACCGATGACTGCCACCTCTTCCAGTGTTTGTAAATCTTCCTGTAGTTCAATATTCAGTACGGATGCTCCGGTAAAGGTAACAGTCTGGCTGATATATCCCATATACGAGAATGCAAGAATATCTCCCTGTGTAGCCAGGAAATTGAATTTTCCATCCAAATCGGTAATTGTCCCTTTATCACTCCCTTTGATTTGTATGGTTGCCCCAATCAGTGGTTCTTTATGGCTTTTATCCAGTACGGTTCCTGAAAAGTGTATCTGTTGGGCGTTTATACCTATACACAACAGACAAAAACCGAATAGCGTCCATAATTGTCTTTTTTCATGTGATATAAATTTTAAGGTTACTATTTATAGAAGAAAAGCTACCTTATTCCGGTTATACCTGTGTTAGGTAATTCTATCTTATACATGGGGTATTCTTTTAATTTTTGCCGGAGTGGATTTTGCAGGGGTGGTATTTCATTCATGCAGGGTAGGTGTTTCAATCAGTGTGTGTTAATGA
This sequence comes from Tannerellaceae bacterium, assembly GCA_020860805.1. Lineage (GTDB taxonomy): Bacteria > Bacteroidota > Bacteroidia > Bacteroidales > Tannerellaceae > UBA4116. Next base: position 16,801 of record JAJBTP010000428.1, read on the forward strand.
TTCGTATTTTTAGTAAACCCGGAAGGAGAAGCCGGATATTTTTAGTATTTTCCCAGATACTTAGCTATTAAATAATATGAAAGCTCTATACATTTT
>JAJBTP010000219.1 GCA_020860805.1 Tannerellaceae bacterium
TTAGTAACTTTGAATTCTAGTATAAAACAGGAGATAACTATGATTGAATATATTAATGGTGAAATAGTTGAGTTAACACCCGCCCAGATGATTCTGGAATGTGGAGGCATTGGATATGAGTTACAGATTTCTCTGAATACATATAGTGTATTTAACGGACAATCGTCCTGTAAAATATTTGTCTATGAAATAATCAGAGAGGATGCTCATATTCTGTATGGGTTTGCAGAGAAAAGTGAACGGGAATTGTTTCTTTTGCTAACTTCCGTATCAGGCGTAGGACCCAATACAGCCCGTATGATTTTATCCTCTTTTTCGCCTCATGAACTTATTCAGGTCATTGCTACCAAAGATGAGAATTCGCTTACAAATGTAAAAGGTATAGGCCTTAAAACAGCTCAGCGGATATTGGTTGATTTAAAGAATAAAGTGAAACCGGTGGAAGTAATCGGAGCCGATTCAGTAAAAAAAGTTCCTACCAGTGCTGTTGCCCAGGAGGCTGTTGCAGCTCTGGTTATGTTAGGTTTCCAAAAGGCACCTTCACAAAAAGCAGTTACATCAATACTGAAAAGTTCAGCTACTTTGTCGGTCGAGCAGGTTATTAAAGCTGCTCTCCGGATGCTTTAATACGACTTTATAGGTATCATCTGAAAAGATACTTAATAAGGTTTATGAAAAAACGACTTAATCGTCAGGTTTTATGCCTAACCCCACACCGGAATATTTCTTTTGGATAGTTCGGTTCTTTTTATTCACCTATTGGATAATTTTTCCTTTTCCGGTAACTTTAGCGGATGAACTGTATACGGATGAATTTTCTTTCTTTTTTACCGGTGCCGGAGATTCTATCCATTTAGACTATCCTTATCCTTCTGACCTATATTTGAGTTGGAGGAACTATCCTGCTTTAAACTCTTTTGAAAATAAGGTATTTTCTCCTATCCGGAGTTATGTTGTGTATGAGCCGGATAGAAACCTGTATTTACTTTATACTTCTTTACAGGATAGTATTTTAACTACCCCTCTTCTTTTATCTCCGGCAGATTATATGGATTTCCGCTACCATCTCTTTCAGCGTACCTATTTCCGTGAGAAAAACCGGATAACTGAAGGTGCTGAACCGACAGATATTCCTACATTTTATCAACTTCCTTTCCGTAAACCGAAAAAAGAACCGTTCTTTGGTTCCGGAGGTTTTCGGTTCCGTATACAGGGTAGAGCAGAACTTTCCCTGGGGATGAGAAAAAAGAAACAGGAGAATCCATTACAACCGGTTAGTTCCCGTAAACGTATTTATCCTTATATGGATGAAAAAATCCGTCTGGAAGCACAAGCCGGATTCGGTACAAAATTAAATCTGGATATAGGATATAATACAGAACAGATGCAGGAACCGGACTCTAAAAAACTCCGGTTAAGTTATACTGGAGATAAAGACGATTTTATCCGTTTAATAGAGGCTGGACAGGTTACTATGACTACCAATAATTCACTGATTCAGTCCGGAAGCGGTTTATTTGGGATGAAAGCCGATTTACAATTTGGAAAACTGCGTGTGAATACCGTATTGGCCCAACAGGAATCGCAATCCCGTAAAATACAAGGAAAAGGAAATGTAAGAAAAAGAGAATTTGAATTACGTGCACATGAATATGAAGAAAACTGCCATTTCCTTTTAGGGCATTATTTTCGCAATAGCTATGACAAGGCTATGGAAAATCTTCCTCATATCTTATCTTCCATCCGCATCCACCGGATAGAAGTATGGGTAACTAATCATGGAACTGCTTTTGAAAACTCCCGGAATATTGTAGCTTTTTCCGATTTAGGAGAACAAAACAATATCTACCACCCACAAATACAGTCTCTACCCGGATTACCGGAAGGTATCCCTTCCAATAAGGGAAATAATTTGTATGAACTGTTATTATCTGACTTTTCAACAAGCCGGAATATTTCTCAGGTGACCCATGCGTTAACTCCTTTTTTTGAAACCGGAAAAGATTTTGAAAAAGTAGAAAGTGCCCGGTTATTAGAGTCCTCCGAATATACCCTACAGGAAAATCTGGGATATCTTTCTCTACAACAACCTTTACAGACCGGTCAGGTATTAGCTGTCGCTTTTGAATACAGTTATAAAGGGGAAAGTTATCAGGTGGGAGAGTTTTCTACCGATCAGGTATCCTCTTCTTCTGCCTGTTTATATGTGAAACTGTTGAAAGCCTCTAATCACTCTCCTGTTATGCCCGTCTGGGACCTAATGATGAAAAATATCTATTCTTTATCTGCTCTTTCTTTGAAAAAAGAGTCTTTCCGGATGGAGATTCTTTTCCAACATGATTCTACAGGCATAGCTCTTCCCTACTTACCGGAAAGTAGTGGAAACAGAGAGTTGTTGTTACGTATCATGAATCTGGACCAATTAGACCGTAATAATAATGTACGCCCGGATGGCCTTTTTGATTTTGTTGAGGGATATACAATACTTTCTTCCCAGGGTAAAATAATCTTTCCTGTAGCAGAACCTTTTGGGAGCCATTTACGACAAAAAATCCCGTCATCTTCATTTGCAGAATCGTATATTTTTCAGGAATTATACGATTCAACCAAAGTCTATGCCCGCCAGTTGCCCGGAAAAAATAAATTTATACTACGGGGAGAATATAGTGGTGAATCCAAAACGGAAATATCCCTGGGGACGACGGGGGTAATACCGGGTACAGTGCGTGTTACTGCCAGCGGAGTCTTACTGCAGGAACAGATAGATTATATCGTGGATTATATGGGAGGTACGATTACACTTTTAAATCAGGATATTATTCATAGTGGGGCAGGGATAGAAATCGAACTTGATAATCATTCTCTTTTTTCCTCCCAACGGAAAACCCTTGCTGGTATTGAGTTACAATATGATTGGAATGATAATCTAACTGTTGGTACAACTTTGTTACATCTGGCTGAACGCCCACAAAGTTATAAAGGAAGAGTAGGAGAGGAGAGTTTTAAAAATACTATCTGGGGCGTCAATTTTGATTTTCATAAAGAACATATTCGTTTAACCAACCGGTTAAACCAGGCAATATGGACAGACTGGAAGAAGCCCTTTGGAGTTCATTTGAAAGGAGAGTTTGCCAGGCTTTTTGCAAAGCATACATTTCATAAAGAAGTAGGCGATTATTCCTATCTGGATGATTTTGAAGAAGCTAAAACCAGTTATGATTTATCCAATCCTTATGTCTGGCAATTAGCCTCTACCCCTTATCAGGATTCGCAGCCTTTATTTCCGGAAGCTTCCCTGGTGAATGATATACGGTATGGGAATAACCGGGCTTTGCTGGCATGGTATAGTATCGACGGTATTTTTACACGGACCAATTCCGGATATATGCCTGAGCACATTAAACAGGATAAAGAACAACTTTCCAATCATTATATCCGGGCAATTCACAACCGGGAAATATTTCCAGCCAGGGAACAGTTATACGGCGAATATAATCAAATACCTGTACTGAATCTGGCTTATTATCCGGAAGAGAGAGGTCCTTATAATCTGGATGCAGACGGTATGACCGTGGAGGGTACATTGATAGAACCGGCTAAACGTTGGGGAGGTATTATGCGAAAAATAGAATGGTCGGATTTTGATGCAGTTAATGTAGACTATATTGAGTTTTGGTTACTGGATCCTTTTATTTATAATAAGCAACTATCGTCCGGGGGGAGATTTATATATTAATCTTGGTGAGATATCAGAAGATATTTTAAAGGATGAAAAGAAGTTTTTTGAAAACGGGTTACCTGTTGACGGTGATTTAACTAAAACGGAGACGACTGCATGGGGAAGAGTTCCTCTACAACAAAGTATGGTATATGCTTTTGAAAATTCACCACATGCCCGCCGGCTACAGGATGTTGGCCTGAATGGTCTTTCCACGGAAGAAGAGAAAACATTTCCGACCTACAGAGAATATCTGGATAAAGTCTCTCAGAAAGTTTCTTCTTATACACTTCAACGATGGGAGAAAGACCCTTTTTCTCCTTTGAATGATCCGGCAGGAGATAACTTTCATCATTTTCGGGGTACGGATTATGACCTGGCGGAGGTCGATATTCTTACCCGTTATAAACGATATAATGGAACGGAGGGAAACTCCTGCTTACCGGAAGATTCTCCGGAACGCTATGATACCTCTGCGCAGGCTTTACCGGATATAGAAGACATTAATCAGGATAATACCCTGAATGAACAGGAACGGTATTATGAGTATAAATTATCAATTCGTCTCGGTGATTTAATAGTTGGGAAGAATTATGTTGTAGATAGCCGGACCACTACCGTGCACCTTGAAAATGGAAAGGAGGAGTCTGTTACCTGGTATCAGTTTAAAGTACCTGTCCGGCAGTATGGAAAACGGATAGGTAACATACAAGGATTTCACTCTATCCGGTTTATGCGTATGTATCTTACTGGTTTTTCACAACCGGTAGTTTTACGATTGGCTTCTTTGGGATTAGTAAGAGGAGAATGGAGAGTGTATGAACAGAAATTGTCAGTAACAGAACTTCTTCCTGCTCAGGAAGCTTCCTGTGAAATAACGGTGGTCAACCTGGAAGAGAATAGTGATCGTACACCTGTAAATTATATCCTTCCTCCTGATGTTAATCGTCTGATTGATCCATCTCAATCTCAGGTAGTGCATCAGAATGAACAATCTCTGGCCATAAAGGTAGAGAACTTATTTCCGGAGGATGTAAAAGCTATCTATAAAGAAGTCTCTTTCGATTTACGTTTTTATCAACGGTTGCAATTGTTTGTTCATGCAGAAGCTTTTCCGGAAGATCATACAGGACTAACAGATGATGAATTATCCCTTTTTCTCCGTTTAGGGAACGACTACACTAGCAACTACTATGAATACGAAATTCCACTTAAACTGACCCCACCCGGTATTTATAAACCCCATAGCCGGACTGATCAGGAGCGGGTATGGCCCGTATCAAACAGATTGGATATAAAACTATCTTCATGGAGCGAATTAAAGCAAACCCGGAATCATTTACTAAAGGAAAAAGCACCATTGGTTGGTTGGCAAACTCCTTATTCTGAGTCTGATCCCTATAAGCAGCAGGACATAATGACTGTATGCGGGGATCCTTCTTTAGCAGAGGTATATGTTTGTATGATAGGAATACGGAATAAGTCTGGATACAGGAAGCAAATTGAAGTATGGGTCAATGAAATGAGAGTAACCGGTTATAAGGAAGAGGGTGGTTGGGCAACAAAAGGAAGTTTACAGGTTGACCTTTCGGATTTGGGAAATTTACATGTCGGCGGACATTTCGAGAGTAGTGGATTCGGTAGTCTGGAACAAAATCGTAGTGGACGCAGACTGGAAGACTATAGCCAGTATACGGTTTCAACTTCGCTGGACTTTGGAAAACTTCTGCCTTCTCGTTGGAATATACGTTTCCCATTCTACTATTCCTATACCAAAGAAGTAAGTACACCTGTTTACAATCCATTTGATACGGATGTACTTTTATTGGCTTCAGACTCTGTCCGGACGATTGCAAAAGACCATACGGTACATAAAAGTATAGCTTTCAATGGAGTGAATATTGGGATACGTAGTGCTGTCCCTATGCCTTATGACCCGGCTAATTTTACTTTTAGTTATGCGTATAGTGAAACCTCTCACCATGATCCGGCTATCCATTATCAGCATATGCGGGATTACAGGGCTTTGATAGAATATGTATATATGCCTGTAGCCCGTTCTGTACGCCCGTTTTCTACCTATTTTTCTTCCGGTACGTATTTGTATCAATTAGCTTTTTTTCTATCTCCCGGCGCATATTTCGTTGGTAAGTACTCTTACCCGGCATTATGCTGAAACAGAAAACCGTACTCCTATTTCCTCTTCCGGTAATACCCCTTTTCCTGTATCTTTTACACAATAGTTTTTGTGGGACCGTTCTTTTGTTTTGCGTTGGAATCTGACGAATCATTTACAGGCTTCTTTCCGTTCCGGTACGCAGGCACGGATAGAAGAGCCGCATATGCAGGTTAATAAAAAGTTAAATCCGGACCAGTATCAGGTATGGAAGGATTCAGTCAGGCAAAGCCTGTTGCATCTGGGCCAACCCTTAGCCTATGACCAGGATTTTCAGGCAACCTATTATTTCCCTTTTGTATTCTTTAAACCTTTGGACTGGTTGCAAGGTAGCCTTCATTATCAGGCTCGGTATAACTGGCATCGAACCACTGCTATACATGATTCTTTATGGGTAGGAAATACGATTCAAAACCAATCAGTGGTGAAGTACCAGGGTAGCCTTAATTTTCTTTCCCTATATAATAAACATAAGACGTTACGGAAAATAAATAGTGAGTCATTTAAGTTTCACTTGTTGCAAATACTAATGAGTATCAAACGTTCCCAGCTTTCCTTTGAGCGGATTAATGGCATGACTCTTCCCGGTTTCCGGCCGGAAACCGGGGATATGTTCGGACAGAAAAAGTTTGCAGGCGAACTGGCTCCGGGATGGAAGTTTGCTTTTGGAGGGGTAAGTATAAGTTATATAGAAAAAGCGATGGATAAAAACTGGCTTATCCGGAAAGAATCCTATACAGATCCGGCACTGATACATTATACCGGTAAGTTATCCTACCAGACTTTGATAGAACCCATCCCCGGTTTAAAGATAGAATTAACTGCCGACCGGGTGAATTCTCATACTACACAGGTACAGTATATGTATGCCGGAATGCCTTGTTTCCGGGGGGGGGTAGTTTTACCATGTCGACTGTTGCAATGCATAAAGATTTTGACCGTTTTCTTTCTAACCGGAATATTATAAGCCGTAGAATAGAAGCAAACTATACAAATGTGGTATATCCTGCCCGGGGATTTTTACAGCATTCACCGGATGCCGGAAAGCTGTATCGTGCCGGGAGTGTAAATAATAGTTCACCTGATGTACTTATCCCTGCGTTCCTGGCAGCTTACCAGGGAAAAGATGCTGAGAAAATTTCATTGTCTCCTTTCCCCTCTGTAAAAACATTGGTACCCAACTGGAGAGTCGTATACGACGGATTAGTACGGCTTCCTTTCTTAAAAGATAATTTTCAAACGATTTTGTTAAGCCATCAATATCGTGGAGTGTATAATGTAGCGGGTTATTCTTCTTATTTAAACAGAGTAGAGGCCGGAGAGGGAAAAGGTTTTATACCTGCTTCACCGGGAGATCCTTCTCCGGTACCTGCTGCAGCATGGCAAATTTCGAACGTTTCTATAGCGGATGGTTTTACTCCCGTGATAGGGGTAGATGTTACAACGAAAAACAATATTACGGTTAGTAGCCAGTATAATAAATCCCGGCATCTGAATCTGAGTATAACAGCTGTTCAACTCATGGAATCTTATACCCGTGAGTTTACGTTGGGAATAGGATATAAAACGAAAGAATTATATAAATTAATTCCCCGGTTCTATAGACGGGGAACAGAGAAAGAATGGAGCGTCCGGATGGATTTCGTTTACCGGAAGAATGGAGCATGGATGCGAAAGATAGAAGAAACCTCCACACAAATGATTTCCGGTAATTATTCCAAAGTCTTTCATTTCCTCTCAGAATATACCTTTTCCCGTCTTTTCACTGTCCGTACTTTTCTGGATGTTGAAATAGATGTTCCTGTTTTTTCAGCAACACTCTATCCCTCCTATATGATACAGGGAGGCATATCGTTAATCCTGACGTTTAATTAACTCATTTCCTTTAACAGGCTTCGCTTTCCGGGAGTTCGTCGATTATTTCATCGAGGTCTTCAATATCTTCGCCGGTCCATTGTTCGGCTGTAGGTTCACCGTCATCAATTACTTCATCTTCTTCGTTACCCATACCAGCACCGAAACGACTGACACTTAGGATGATTCCAAAATAAATACAGGTGATGAGGGTAGAAGTCCCTCCACGGCTGATTAAAGGAAGCGGTTGTCCGGTTACCGGGATCAGGTTTACGGCTACTGCCATATTCGCGAGTGCCTGTACGACTATTAATAATCCGCACCCCAGCACCAGAAATTTAGGAAAGAGTTTGTCACATTTGCGGGCAATCATACCAACCCGGACTAAAAGCATAATATATAGTAGTAATACAACCACTCCACCTACATACCCTAACTCTTCTATAATAATCGCATAGATAAAGTCGGAGTAGGCTTGTGGAAGAAAATCCCTTTGTTGCCCATGCCCTGGTAGTTTGCCGAATACACCGCCCCGGGCAATAGCTATCTTGGCATGCGAAACCTGGAAATTATCGTCAGTTATTTTATAGGTGGACGGGTCTACCTGTTTTTCTTTGTGCCGGAAATCATTCATTCGCTCTTTCCAGGTCAGTCCACGCGGTATATGTTTCAATACTTCCCGGGGAGTTACCTGCAAAGCTACGATAAATAACACCAGACAAAGAATCAGAGATCCGGTCAGAATTCCCATCTTCTTTAGAGGTAACTGTCCTACAAACATCATTAAGAAACAGACCCCAAATAGCATAAAAGCGGTTGAAAAGTTTTCCGGCAGGATCAATACACAGGTTACTGAAACACCTATCAAGATGTATTTGAAAATTTGATCCTCCGTGAATTTTCCCCGCCTGCTCAGCATAAAGGAGACGAAAACAATACAGGCTAATTTCGCAAACTCGGAGGGTTGAAACTGAACTCCAAAGAGGCTAAGCCAGCGGTGTGCCTCATTTTCACTGATCCCGATAAAAGGCGTTACAAATAGCATCAGAATAGATACAGGTAATAATAAAATCAGGATCGAGAAGAATTTACAGGGAATATTATGTAAAATTAAAATCATAAAGGCTCCCCCGAAAAGGAAAGAGGCATGACGGACAATCGGTGTCCAGTGGTTAGCATTTTTATAAGCAATCGTACTGGTGGCACTGAATACTTCCACTACTGAAATAAGACAAAGAAACATGAATATAATCCATATTACCCGGTCACCTTTAAAGAGTTTGTTCACCAAATCCATTGTTGTTTCCTTTTTATGATTCTAACCTATGTACATATTCTTTAAATTGTCTGCCCCTGTCTTCATAATTTTTAAACAGGTCAAAGCTGGCACAGCAGGGCGATAAAAGAACCGTATCACCTGCCTGAGCCATTTGAGTTGCTTTTTCTACCGCTTCAGCCATCGAACGGGCATCTGCTGTCTGCGCAATGATATGGTCGAAAAATGCATGTAACTTATCATTTTCTAATCCTAGATACACTAATCCACGGGCTTTCTCTGACACTAAGGATTTAATTTCCGTATAATCATTGCCTTTATCGGTTCCTCCCAAAATAAGAACAACTGGCGTATTCATACTTTCGAGTGCATAAAAGCATGAGTTTACATTGGTTGCTTTTGAATCGTTGATATACCGGATGTTATTAATAGTAGCAATCGGTTCCAGCCGGTGTTCCACTGCCTGGAAATTTTTTAAAGCATGTATGATGACTTCATTTTCAATACCCTCTATTTTAGCTGCTAATATAGCCGCCAGTGAATTGTATAAATTATGAAGTCCTTTGAGAGCCAGGTCCTCAACAGGCATGGTAAATATTCCGTTTGGAGTATTCACCGATAGAGTGGCAGCCTGTAAGTTTTCTATTGTAAGGGGATATAGGGTGTCATACAGTTTTTGGATTTTTTCCGGTGATAAATCCTCTGCGGGTAATTTTATTATTCCGCTGGGTGTATCTACTAATAAATACGTATCCTGGAGGTTACCAATACCAAAAGGATATAAGGAAACCTCTGGTGAACGTTCCCGTAATCCTTTTCTTATATAAGGATCCCGGCCCCAGTAAATGAAAGCATCTTCCGGACGTTGATTTTGGAGAATACGGAATTTTGAATTCACATAGTTCTCCATTTTATAGTCGTATCTATCCAGATGATCGGGTGTGATATTCAATAAAATAGCTGTATCTGCACGGAAATCGTACATGTTATCCAGTTGGAAACTACTTAATTCAAGAATATAAATAGCATGTGGAGCTTCTGCTACCTGAAAAGCCAGGCTGTTACCGATATTACCGGCCAGTGAAGCATCTAATCCTGCTTCCCTGAATATATGGTGAATTAGAGTAGTAGTTGTTGTTTTACCGTTGCTTCCGGTAATACAAATCATTCTGGCTTCTGTATACCGTCCGGCAAATTCGATTTCAGAAAGAATAGGTGTGCCTTTTTCTTTGAGCTGCCGGATAACCGGAACTTTATCTGGAATACCGGGACTTTTAATCACTTCATCTGCTTCCAGTACTTCAGAAAAGGTGTGTCCGTTTTCTTCCCACCGGATTTCCCGTTCGTCCAGCATGGTTTTATATTTCGGCAGGATAGCAGACGCATCGGATAGCAGAACATCAAATCCTTGCTTTTGTGCCAGTATAGCTGCTCCGGTACCACTTTCTCCACCTCCTAATATGACGATTTTCTTTTTCATGTTTTTACCGCATTTTTAAAGTAACAATGGTAATAACTGCCAGAATTATACCTACCAGCCAGAAACGTACTACGATTTTGGACTCCGGTATAATATTATAAGGGCGCTGGATAAGTGCCTGTATACCAGCTTTACCCGGCTTCTGGAAATGATGGTGTAAAGGGGTCATCTTAAAAACTCTTTTTCCTTCTCCGGTCCTTCGTTGGGTAATTTTGAAATAAGCAACCTGGAACATAACCGAAAGACTTTCCGCAAAGAAAATACCACATAAAATGGGAATCAAAAGCTCTTTCCGGATAATGATGGCAAATACGGCGATAATTCCTCCTAACGTAAGACTACCTGTATCGCCCATAAAGACTTGCGCCGGATAGGAATTATACCATAAAAATCCAATCGTAGCCCCGATGAAGGCCGACATAAAGACTACCAGCTCCTCCGCACCCGGTAAGAACATAATGTTAAGGAAAGAGGCAAATTCAGCATGAGACGACATATAGGCTAAGATACCCAACGCCACCCCTATAATAGCCGAACTTCCTGCCGCCAGGCCATCCAGGCCATCTGTCAGATTGGCTCCGTTTGATACGGCTGTTACTATCAGAATAGTCATTAGTACGAATACGATCCAGGCTGCTTCTGTCTTGTATTTTCCGGCCCAGCCTACCAGGTAAGCATAATCGAAATTATTATTCTTCATGAAAGGAATGGTCGTCTTGGTGGATTTGGTAACGTCCGGACGGAAGCTAACATGTTCAACCAGATTATCCCCTCTTTTGAATTCAATATTTTCACGGATTACTACATCCGGACTCAGATACATAACTAAACCCACAATCAATCCGAGGCCAACCTGCGCTATGATTTTAAAGCGGCCTTTCAGGCCCTCTTTGTTTTTTCTGAAAACCTTAATATAATCATCTGCAAAGCCTAAACTACCCAACCATATGGTTGTAATTATCATCAGCCAGAGATATATACTTTCAAAACGGGCACAGAATAAGGTCGGTACCAGAATGGCAATAATGATGATAACACCACCCATAGTCGGGGTTCCTTTTTTGCTCATTTGTCCTTCCAGCCCGAGGTTACGAATGGTTTCCCCCACCTGCATTAACTGTAGTTTGTCAATAATTCTCCGGCCAATCAGAGTCGAAATAAAAAGTGCCATAATTAAGGTTAAACCTGAGCGGAATGATACATATCTGAACATTCCTGCTCCGGGAAAATCCAACTGATTCAGATAATCAAAAAGGTAGTATAACATCTCTTTTTATGATTGTTGTGTGTTAAATATTTCTTTCAGTTTCTCCCGGTCATCAAAGTGATGTTTTACTCCTTTGATTTCCTGATAGTCTTCGTGTCCTTTTCCGGCAACCAAAATGACATCTCCTTTTTTTGCCAGCATAGTAGCTGTGCGAATAGCCTGGGTCCGGCCTGTAATACAAAGTGTCCGGGTCATATCGTCCGCAGATAATCCGGCAACCATATCTTTGATAATCTCCTCTGGGTCTTCATTACGGGGATTATCAGACGTAAGAATTACCTGATCGCTTTGTCTGGCAGCTTCTTTTGCCATCAGGGGACGTTTTCCTTTATCCCGGTTTCCTCCGGCACCTACTACAGTAATGATTTTCCCTTTGTTTTGTAATACTTCATGAATACCATTTAGTACGTTTACCAGCGCATCAGGCGTATGGGCATAGTCTACAATAGCCGTATATCCTAAAGGGGAAGGTATGGTTTCAAAACGTCCGGATACTGACCGGAGAGTACTTAAAACAACCAGGGTTTCTTCCGGGTCTACTCCGAGGGATACAGTGGCTCCATAAACCGCTAAGAGATTATATGCATTAAAACGTCCGACGAAATGAACCATTACTTCCCGGTCATTAATAATCAGTTCGGTACCATCAAAGTGAGATTCCAGAATTTTCCCTTTAAAGTCAGCTAATGTTCTCAGGGAATATGTAAGTTTCCGTGCAGCTGTATTCTGTAACATTACCAGTCCGTTTTTGTCGTCGGCGTTGGTAAGGGCAAAGGCGGATGAAGAAAGAGTATCAAAGAATCTTTTTTTAGCCTGTAGATAATTCTCAACCGTCTTATGATAATCCAGGTGATCCCGTGTCAGATTAGTAAAGATACCGCCGTCAAAGTCAAGTCCGCTGATGCGTTTCTGGTCTATTGCGTGCGAACTGACCTCCATAAATACATAGTCACATCCTACCTCGACCATTTGCGCCATCAAAGATTGAATAGTCAGTGGGTCGGGGGTGGTGTGTTCTGTCGGGATAGCAGTCCCATCTATATAATTGCACACAGTAGATAACAATCCGGCTTTGTATCCCAGTTTGCGGAACATATCATACAGTAAGGTTGCAATGGTCGTCTTTCCGTTTGTTCCGGTAACTCCTACCAGTTGTAACCGGGTAGAAGGATATCCGTACCATGCAGATGCCAGTTTGCCTAATGCATCTGCCGAATCTTTTACTACTATGAAAGTTGTTTTACCGGATAGTTCTTCCGGGATTTCCTCACAAACAATAACTGTTGCCCCCGATTCAATAGCTGTCGCAATATAATTGTGTCCATCCACAACAGTACCTCGTACAGCCACAAAAAGAAAATCTTTTTCTACTTTCCTGGAGTCAGACTGGATTCCGGTAACAGAGATACTGATATCTCCGTTATATCCGGTATCTATTGATTTTAAGAGTTCCTGTAGCTTCATATGCATTATGTTTACAATCGTTTACTTTAGAGTTAAATGAATGGTTTGTCCACGGGTTATTTTTTGTCCGGCAGCAACCGATTGGCTGGTTACCTTTCCCACGCCGGAGAGGGTGACCTGTAATCCTGCATTTTCCAGCAGATATACAGCATCTTTGACTCCCATGCCGGTGACCCGGGGTACTACCCCTTCCTCTAAAGGAATATCTTTAAGTTTTATCTTTTCTTCGTTTGCTTCAGCCAGTATCCAGGATGAGTTCACATCTTCATCGCTGGTTTTAACTTTAAATTTTTTCAATACCTTTTCAACCGCCTGCATATCTCCGTTTTTTACCGGAGGAACTAGTACTGCTGTTGAGTCTACCGGTTGTTTACGGATATCAAAAACCATATGATTAGCATATATTTTTTCAGCTACCGTTTTGACTACTCCTCCGGACATGGTTCCTCCGGATGGATATCCGATGCGGGGCCTGCGAATCACTACAATGCAACTATACAAAGGGTCATCAGCCGGAAAATATCCACAGAAAGAAACCTGGTGTCCTGCTGTGCGATAGACACCCCCTGAAGCAATCTGTGCAGTTCCTGTCTTTCCGGCAATCCGGATAGCATCCGATTTAACAGCAGTACCTGTCCCTTTTTCTACAACACCTAACAGCATATCATGGATGATATCCAGTGTTTTTTTAGAGCAGATAGACGATTTAACGACTTCCGGTGAAAATGTTTTGACAACTTTCCCGTTGTGTTTAATCTCTTTGGTAAACATCGGACGAACCATTTTCCCCCCGTTGGCTATCGCATTAAAAAAGGTAAGGGTATAAATAGGTGGAATCTGTGTTTCATATCCGAATGACATCCAGGGCAATGTGGTAGCTGACCAATAATTTACGGAATCTCCCGGCATACGTATTTTTGCTCGTCCGGAACCCGGGATTTCCAGATTCAAATCCGCATTTATTCCGGTACGATACAGGCCTTTCACAAATTTTTTCGGATTATTTTCATACCCTTTCAGAATGATTTTAGCCACTCCGATATTCGAAGAATACCAGATAGCCTGTTCGGCTGTAATTTTTCCATATCCTCCTCTATTGATATTATGGTCGGTCATCCGGTGTTTCCCTTTGTACATATATAACCCTTTTCCCGTATCAACTGTATCACCCGGCTGGCAAATCCCGTCTTCGAGGGCCACAATCATAGAGGCAACTTTAAAGGTTGACCCGGGTTCTATTTCATCAGCAACGGCATGATTGAGGGTTTCGGTGTAAACACCTTCCCGTATGCGTGCCATATTAGTAATTGCCTTAATTTCTCCGGTAGCTACTTCCATGACAACTGCTGTTCCTGATTCGGCATCAATCTCTTTAAGTTTATCTACCAACGCTTTTTCGGTGATATCCTGTATATTGATATCTATAGTAGTATAAACGTCCATACCGTTGATTGGTTCAACTTCAGTCACATTTGTCCAGCTACCCCCTACACGGCGGACAGACTTAATGCCGGCTTCTCCCCGGAGCAGAGAGTCATATTGTAACTCCAGACCGTTCATTCCTTTGGTTAAGCCGGACTCTTCAATTTCTCCAAATGTAGTCCCAATGGTTCTGGATGCAAGGGTATTAAAAGGTTTTTGCCGTTCTACCATTTCTTTTGTGTAGAAACCACTTTTGTAACGTCCTAACCGGATAAAGGGTATTTTTTCGATTTCTTTTTTTTCTATGTAGGATATTTTTCTGTTTACCACACGGAACTGACGGCTCTGCCCTTTCAATCCTTTTTGCAAATGTTCCTTATAGGCCGCTACCGATTTGTCTTTGAATAATTTATTCAGATAGAAAGCCATGGAATCCATCCCATTGTTTTTGGAATACAGGAAAGTATCCTTCAGAAATCCATCTGCCCGGAAATCTATATAGGTATTATATTGTGGAACGCTGGTTGCCATGAGTTTACCGTCTGCCGAATAGATATTTCCCCGGCTTGGATAAATTAACCGGTTCGGCCGTTTCTGGCTTTCAGCTACCTGTTCCCATTTTTCTTTTTCAACAAATGCAGTGTTAAAAGCACGGAGCAGGATACCTACTGCAAATGCACCTAAAAACAGTACAATAATGAAGTAAGTCAATAGTATGTAGTTATTTCCTGGAATTAAATCCGTCGTTTCCTTTTCCATAAAATTATCAGATGAACTGTCAGCTATTCTATTTATTTATATAGCTCGTAGGCAGGTGTTTTTGCACCTTCCAGGTCTAACCCCTGTTGCTCTACCAGCCTCTCAATCTGTGACTGTCGGCTATTTCCGGTCAGTTCTGCTGAAATAGAAAGATGTTCAAAGCAAACGTCTTTTAATTTCTGTTCTAACCTGTCAATTTCTTTAACCCGTTGCATACAGGTGTACCGGTTACCGATGAAGAAAAAGGCGAGAAAAACAACCAGAACAATCATTTTGGTATGTCTTACAACAAAATCTTCTTTTAATACTCCTCCTCCTAATATATATAAGAAGGAGAGTCGTATATCTTATTTGTCTACTTTTTATCCCGTTCTTTTCAGCTTCTAAGTTAGATTTAAATAGTAGATTGCGATAGTTTTCTGTTGCTGTCTTTAATTCTGCAATTCTTAATTTGGCACTTCTTGAACGGGGATTGGATTCTATTTCCTCCGAAGAAGGAGTAATGACTTTGGTATGTACCATCCGGAAAGGAGTTTGTACATTCCCAAAGAAATCCTGTTCTACTTTTCCTTCAAAATTTCCGGTTTTAAGAAAATTCTTAACCAACCGATCCTCAAGTGAATGGTAGGTTATCACTACCAGGCGTCCACCGGGTTTTAATACTTCCAGTGTTTGCCTCAACATCTCTTTCAGGGTTTCCATCTCTTGGTTTACTTCGATACGTAGCGCCTGAAATAGCTGAGCAAGAAATTTTTTTTCTTTATCTTTTCCTCCGAAAGGTTTTACAATCTCCAGTAAATCTTCTATGCCGGTTACAGGTGTATTCTCACGCGCCTTTACAATTGCGGAAGCAATCCTGCGGGCCTGTTTTAATTCTCCGTATAAATAAAAAACGTCTGCCAGTTGGGCTTCCGTGTAGGTATTAATGACTTCTTCTGCTGTCAGACCTGCGCGTGTGTTCATACGCATATCCAGTTTACCTTCAAAACGGAAGGAAAAACCTCTCTCTTTATCATCAAAATGATGGGAAGATACGCCCAAATCAGCTAATAAACCATCTACATTTCCCACTTCATCATGGAAACGCATAAAATTATATAAGTAGCGAAAATTACTTCGAACAAACGTAAACCGGCTGTCATCCGGAACGTTGGCTTCAGCATCAGCATCCTGATCGAAACTATATAGTTTACCATTAGGTCCCAAAGCATTCAGAATAGCCCGGGAATGACCTCCTCCTCCAAAAGTAACGTCAACAAATATACCATCAGGAACAATAGCCAGTCCTTCAAGACTTTCCCTCAACATAACGTGTATATTATAACAAATCTCTTTTTCTTTCATTGCCTGACATGTATTTAACACCGGGGAGGTGTCTGAATGTTCAAATAAATATATTTCTGCTAATTGTGGGTAAAATTACATATTTCCCCTCTTATCCCCAAATAATATACAGGTAAAAAAG
>JAJBTP010000089.1 GCA_020860805.1 Tannerellaceae bacterium
TTCTCTACTTTTTATTCGGGGGAGAAGGGCCATATCATTTTAGCACATACAGGGGATACAAAATTTAGAGGGACTGAGGATACCAAATTCACAGCAAAATCCATGCCTCGGCTCATGCTTGCCTTGCAAATAATCCTCTACCTTGTATCAGATAACCGCGAGGAGGAAGAAAACGAGGCGCAGAAAGAAGTCCGGGAGAATGCCAAAAAACGGAGCAGCAAATGGCGAAGGGAAAATCCTATAAGTTCCGTTGCCCTTGTTGATGTCGGTGTGCATTGGGGTGCGGACTTCCGCAGGAAACAGGCAGAGGCCAGAAAATTAGCTAACAGTGAAGAACAGCCTACAAGAGGTAAAGTTGCCACCCACTTCCGTCGCGGTCACTGGCGCAATCAGGCAATAGGACCCCGTGGTGAAAATCAGCACAAGCTGATCTGGATAGAAGCCACGATTGTCAATCCACAGCCTGATGGAACTTTGCCGGGAGCAACTCTCCGGAAAGTCAACTGATAAAAGCAGCGCACCAACACAAAGGAGAAAATCATGATCTGCCACTGCACCGTCTGCGGTTCCACGTTCAATGCTTCAGTCATCCGCTCCAAATATGAGATACCATGTAAATGCCCCGACTGTGGGAAGAAAGTATCCGCCCCGCACACACCGGCTGTCAGGGCAGCTACAGATGAAGAAATCAAAGAATATGAGGCTTTCAGGAAAAGCGAGGCTGACCGGGTTTAAAGATTTGCATAAAGACTATGACTGGTACGGGAATAAGCCGACTGGAAAGCATAAAAACAAGGCGCATGAGAACCACAGAAAATATGCCGTTAGTTAGTCACGGCTAACCGCATCTCAAAAAGAAAACCTTCGCAGAAAACATCCGGCTCACTTCCCGGAAACCTCCCACAGAGGTCTTTTTGCAAAAATAGCAATTTTCCGTATTTTTCCGTTTCTCCGGCGGATCAGCCGCTTTCAGCAGAGCATCAGCAGCCTTTACTCTTCTTCTCCGCTGTTCTTTTTACCACTGCACTTTTTTCCACAGCAACACTTCTTCATCATCTTCCACAACACAGCAACAATACCGACAATAATGAGCGTCGTGCCTACTGCGATAAACGTGCTATGTTCTTTCTTAAACTTCCGAAGTTCCTCTTCGTCCATCTTACAAATCTTGCACATGTTATTCGCCTTCTTTCTTTAACACATCATGGCACTATCCATACGACTATAATAACCTATAATAAACTATAATATCCTATAATAACCTATAATAATCTATAATAATCTATAATATCCTATAATAACCTATAATATCCAAAAAATCAGAACTTCACTACCTTCGGCTCATCTGTAAACGAAGAAATCGTGGCTGTTGCGTCTTTCAGATAGAACACCACAGTGTTGCCATCATCGGCGCTGTAAGATTTCTGAAGGGAAGGATATGCGTCCAGCATACTCTGGCGTGCTTCTCTTCTGTCATCCTCCACTGCTGTAGCTGCAACGCGAATCCAGCTGCCATCTCCAAAAGCGCAAATCTCAATCTTTGGATTGGCGAATATCTGCTTTGCCACATCCTTTACCTTGCCGGTCTGGATATAAAGTTTTCCGTCAAAGATATTCACAGTTCCGAATGGGCGAACCCTCGGCTGGTCACCTTCAACCGTTGCGAGGTAATATGTCCCGCATTTCTTTAAATACTCGTATACTTCCTGCATTATTATCAGCCTCCTGTTAGTTCTGCTTCGCTTTTACATACTGCCCCTATTCTAACACTAAACAGAGCAAAGTACAACATGAGCGGAGTATGAAAATTTGATAAAATGGTTACTGCTCAATCGGGCTTTTGAAGCGTGTGTTCATCGGCAGTGCCGCGCCCTACTTGTGGCCCTTATTTCGTACACAATTTTCTGATTTGGTTGATTGGTTCCGGCGGATCAGCCGCCACACAACTGCTCGCCGCAATTTCGTAATGGTGTCTGAGCCCCTTTTATTCTAGATGATGCGGGATGAGGAGACGTAGGAGTTGGTAAACAGGGTACCGTTGAAGAGATTCGTATTATTGTGTTCTTCCATCTGCGTCCCCTTCCTCTCTTAACACCACCGTTCGTTCAAGCATCGACTGTGTACTGGAAACTGTTCCTCACGCATTCCATCGCTTCCTCTAAATGTTCCAAAGCATATTGATCTGCCGCTTTTTCTGATGGAAGGTTTCTGTACATCTCCTCATGCTGTGCGCAAAGAGTCGGAATCATAGGATCACCAACTGGCAACGCTCGAATTCTATTAGCAAGATCGGTGACTTCTTTTCTGCCCGGTCTCTCATGCAGATAAAATTCATCGTCAGTCATTCCACTTTCTTTATAATAAACCCAATGACCGAGCTCATGCAAAATACAGAAAACAGCATAGGTAAGGTTGTATTCCTCTACGCTTATCTTTCCAAGAATAGCCCCCATTATAGTTCTGACGCTATCAGGGTTTCCTTTCTTCTGAGTCGCCATAAACTCATCTGTGCTTATATCTGGAATATACAGGCCACATTTGGAGTTATCGTATTCCTTACCGGCATCGTACTCATTCTTTTCCACTGCCAACGCAAGCGAATCAGAAACGCACTTGTTATACATAAGGTATTGTTTATTACCTCTCGGCTGTGTGTAGAAAACCGGGGCCTTATCCTCGATGCTTAATATCTGACAGAGTACTCTCAATCTTGTAGATATTCTTCCTGGTATTGTGTTCACACGCTCCCTCCATTCATATCACTCCGTACTTCTTCAACAACATAATCCGCCGATCCGTAGCCAATAGTCATGCTTAATATCTTTGTAATATAATTGATGCAATTTCGTAATGGTGCCTGACCCCTTTTACTCCCACAAGCCCACACAAACCATAATCGTGAAAATTATTGTATCCGCTTTCCTCCCAGTAAAGCATCACGTTTTGGTAGTCTCCGGCTTCTTCGATGCTCACAGTCACTTGAATAATGTCGTTGATTATTTCGTCGTCATCCTTCTTGACAATCACACGTTTCCAGTATTTATCCGGGCTATTGTTGTCTCTATAATTGCGTACTCTAAAATCTTGTACGGCTGCATCACTTATCACCTGCTCTTCATGTGGTAATCGTTTGCTCATTAAGCCTCCCTTCTTATTATTTCAAATATGACTATTTTTTTCGCATCTCCCTTAATTTTTTAATTATCTCGTTTCGCTTAATAAACGCAAAAATAAGAATAACTAAAACAATACCATACCTCAACACTATAGTCTTATATGTCATTGTCATAACAACCATTGCTATTAAAACTACTATAGAAAAACCAATGACAAACCTCATGTCATACAGATTATTCATCTCGGGTATTTTTTCCTTCAGGATTCGCTTATAAAAACAATAATGTGCAAATGAAAAGAGTATATAGCAAGCAAGCGTCGTATATCCGGCCGCATAATAGCCAAAAATTTGTATAAAAATAAAATTGAGTACCACATTGGCAACCGCACCACAACAAGAAGCAATCATGATGAAATTTGTCTTTTCAAAGTAAAATTCTACATTACCAAACAGCGGATATAAAAACATAAAATATACGGACGCCGCAACTGGAGGAATTACCCATATAGCATCATAATAATCAGCTGATGCAAAGATCTTGATAAGTTCCGGTCCAAAAGCCATAGCAATTATGCATGTGCCACCAACCAATATCAAAAGGAAATTGGAGTTTCTGCGTATACCATCATAATGTTTCTCCTTGATGCTCTTATACGTATATGGCACAAATGAATTGTTGATGGCATTTGTAACAACCGTCATCATCATTGCGATATTATAAGCTACACTATAAATGGCCGCCTCAGACGATCCAATCATATTGCTGATCATTATTCTATCAGACTGGTTTAATACAGTCATAGACAGATAATGTGGAATAAGTGGTAAATTAAATTTTAAGGCAAAAGACCAATATTTTTTGGAAAAGAATGTTTTTCCTTTTCTAAAATTGTAAATGTAAAAAACAAGGCCAACAATGACTTGGACAAGCACATAAGAAAGAACACGGGCCTCCGCCTTATACTCAGTTGAAAGAACTGAAATTACGCCGAGAATTGGACTCCCTAGTGCTAAGAAAGCAGTGACAACAACTATTCCCTTGTATTTATAATCATACCTCTGCTGTACAGTCCAAAAAGAATATGCAGGTACAAAAAGAAGCTCTGCAAACATAGCAAAAACAAATATGCTTGAAAGTCCAAAAATGTTATTCCAAAACTCTGTATTTAACAAATAAATGATAAACAGCGATATGGTTACTGTGGTAGAGAGACCCTGAAAAGACGAAGTCAATCTATCTCTATCTTCTGGATAATTTGTTAAACCGTTATTATAAACCCCCGAATATAAATTGAGAGTTGCTAAGATTAAAATAATAGAATACCACGATTGATAAACTGAATATACACCATACTGCTCTGTTGTTAATATTCTTGTAAATATCGGCGTGGAAAGTAGAGAGATTCCCTTTTGTGTTATATTACATATTGTGAACCAAACCGACGCCTTGACAGGAGCAGACATATTTGTGTATAGTTTTCTTATTCTTCCTATTATTCCTTGTTTTGTCATCTCTGCACTCTTCCACTTCCGCCATTTTTGAGTAAATTCTCAACATCAGCCACTGTCGTTCTATTGTAATCTCCTTCAATAGTATGTTTTAAACAACTAGCCGCCACAGCAAATTCAATGGCATCCTGACACGACATTTCAATTATCAATCCATAAATTAATCCTGCTCCAAAACTGTCGCCACCGCCAACTCGGTCAACAATCTGAATATCATACTTTCTGGAAAAATATGTCTTGCCTTCCTGTGAACTATAAAGCATTCCACTCCAACCGTTCACGCTGGCGGAATAGCTCTCTCGAAGAGTAATAGCGACATACTTGCAGCCGTATCTGCTGCAAATTTCTTTTGCAACGGATTCGTATCCAGCTTTGTTCAGTTTTCCGGATTCAACGTCATTATTCTCAGGCTTGATACCGAGGACTTTGTCGGCATCTTCCTCATTAGCAATGCAAACATCCACATAAGGCATCAGCTCTGTCATGACAGATTTTGCCTTTTCGTTGCTCCACAAGTTTTTCCGGTAATTCAAATCGCAGGACACCATAATACCCCTCTCCCTGGCATTCTTCACAGCATCGAGGCATATTTCGGCAACACCATCAGAGAGCGCAGGATTTATACCCGTCCAATGGAACCAGTCCACACCTTCAAAAATATCATTCCAATCAAAATCTGAACGTGATGCTAAAGCAATCGCAGAATAGGCACGGTCATAGATAACTTTCGACGGACGCTGCGACGCACCCTTTTCAAGATAATACAACCCCATGCGACCATCACCATAGACAATTTTGCTCGTATCTACGCCAAAATAACGCATAGAATTGACTGCTGCCTCTCCTACTGTGCTTTTCGGCAACTTCGTAAGAAAAACAGAATCTAATCCAAAAATAGCAAGAGAAACTGCCACATTCGCTTCGCCACCACAGAATGTAGCATCTAAACAATCCTTCTGAAACAGCTTTGTATAGCCCGGTGCCGCAAGCCTTAATAATATTTCTCCAAAAGACACTACTTTCAATGTAACAGTTCCTCCTTAAAATAAATATCCTATAGGTTGTAAATCACCTTTCCCACATATTCTGCAACCTTTAAGTCTTCTTCTGTATTAATATCAACCGCCTCAAACTTACTTACAACATGAATATATGGTTTTGCACCAATACGGCAACGGTATCTATCCAAAGCGTCACGGCTAATTCCATATAATCCCGTAGTCTCTTCTACAACAGCAAGCATGTCTTGACTACGTGGAAGAATACCAGGACGATAATTTATTGGATTATTGTTCAACCAATAAAAGCCGTGGTTTTCCGTAGCTGTAAAGCATGAGTCATATACTTCGCTTGAAACCAATTTATCAAAGCAAGCTCTGATTGTCTGAGGCTGTAAATAAGGTGCTATAGCAAACAACTGAAAATAATAATCATAATCAGAAAACTGGTTAAAATGATAAACCAGAAGATCATTTCCATTCGCAGTATTCAGTGCAAGCTCTGGCTTACGTTTTATGGTGTGAAAACCCTTATTCTCGGCATAAGAAGCGATTTCATCACTATTAGTATCGATATAAATATCATCAAAAACGTTAGTCTCCTCTACATGCTCACAAATATATTCATACAGTTTTTTCCCATTTAACACCCTGAAATTCTTACCTGGAACCCTTTCTGAATTGGCCTTTATCGGAATGAAACATGCAGTCTTCATACGAGCACCACCTCTCTAGCGGTGCCTTCAAGGCAACAATTTAAAGAAGGGCTATACCCCCCCCACGGCTCCGACTCCATAATTGTAATTACCATGGTTATTTCCTCCTTAAAATATTATTTCTGAATCATCACATATTTAGGCGATGTCAAAAATTCAATATGAGTTATTGCTGAATACTGTTTCAAAACAATCTCCATCCCTCTGTTAATAGCATCAAGAACAGCATTTCTGGTTATAAAAGCCATACTACTGTCCGCATAATTTTCAGAAACATCATGTGCATACCCATCAAATCCCGCCAGGTAAAATGTGCCCACACCATTATTCATCAAGAATTTTAATGCCATCAGTCCTGCATTATCTTTTACAGCTTCAATGTCATTTAATAAGTCTCTATACTTAGTTTGAAGATATACATTATCTGCCGAGATATTTGAAGTAACAATGCACTTACTTCTCTTTTCTATATCTAACTCACGAAAACGGCGCAAATTGCTCAGAAAAATATAATCTGTTTTCGCGTCAGGATAGTCAAAATTGATACTAATTGGTACAACATCTTCTCGCTCAGCAAAGGATATAATCTTAGCCTTTTCGTCAGCGGAGCTTTTTCCAGGTGCAATTAGAAGAACCTTCTTCCCTGCCAGGTTCTCCTTTAGCTCTGCCTTGTGCGCTTCCTGTACTTGTCCTGTTGCCATGTATCTGAGATATAGTTCTTCAATATAATCCTTGTCGTATGACAGCCGCTTCTCTTCATCCATCATATCGAAGATTTCATTCATATCCTCAACAGTAAGTGTTTTCTTGTCATCAAGGTAACCTGCGTAATTAGGATGC
This sequence comes from Tannerellaceae bacterium, assembly GCA_020860805.1. GTDB lineage: Bacteria > Bacteroidota > Bacteroidia > Bacteroidales > Tannerellaceae > UBA4116. Next base: position 7,182 of record JAJBTP010000089.1, read on the forward strand.
GCATTATGAGCAGCCGATAAGTAATTCGGCAGAGAGTAGCCCCAAGGGTTTCTCTGATAAAATCCATTTAAGATTTCATCTATGATAGTCAGCAAAGGCTTAAGTTCGTAATTGCCATCTGCATTTTCATTTAGGTATTCAACAAAAAGCTCAGTGTTAAGATTGCCAGCGCCACGACCCATTCCATATACAGAAGAATCAATAATCAGATCCCTGCCTGTCTGAATATGTACAAGGCTCTGCGCATTCGAGTAAGCAAGCTGCATATTGTTGTGCGAATGGAAACCTATTTTAATCGTATCCTTAAGATTATGCTCCACCATATAGAAGAGCCTTGTCAAATCCTTCTTCTTCATCATTCCAAAGCTGTCAACAATATAAAATGCATACGGCTCTACTTCGTTCACGCGACGGATCAGGTCAAGGAACTCTTCATCCGTGTAACTCACAGAAACCATTGCCTGGATAAAAACTTTGTAACCTTTTTCTTTAACCTTTAGGCAGTCATCAAGGCCAGCAAACCTGTCCTTCTTGTGGAAAGCAACCCGAAGGCCATCAATGGACGTTCCATCGTATTCCGGCAAATCTTCCGGTACAAATTTTCCATGGTCAGCAAGCATTACAAAAATCTTTCCATCTCTCTTTTTCGGGATAATCTGTGCGACCTGATCAAGGGATGTGAATCTCGTCCGGTTCTTGTCATATTTAACAGTGTTCATGAAGAAACCGCACTCGATGATATCGATGTTGGCTTCTATTAATCCATTTACAATTTTCTTTTCGTTCTCGAATCCGAAGTGGCAGTCATTACAATAACCACCGTCTCGGAGCGTACAGTCCAATGCCTGTATGTGTCTCATGCTAATCTCCATTCCATATGAATTTGGTTTCTACAGCTGTTTTTTCTTTCTATAAATCTCCATATAAAGAGCATTGGCAATTTCAAAATCAATTGGGTTGTTAATGTCTGTAGCTTCGATCTCATCCACCTCGATAAGGTACGGTCGGTTACCTATTCTCCTTCGGAGAATAGATATAACTTCATTTGTATAGATATAAAGTCCTGTTGTTTCAATATACAAAGGCTCCAGATCCTGTGTTCTAGGGATATTTTGGGGTGAATAATTCAATGCTTTGCCACTCTTCCAAACAAAATCCTGAATCTTCCTTACAGCAAGTGCAGAATCATATGTACCACTTGAAACAGCTTCAATTCCTCTCTCTATGCTAGATACTTCCTGAAATGGTGCTGTTGCATGAGCCAATACATATATATCTGCTGAAACTTCCTCAGAGAATGCATGAAACATATCGTTCACATCTGCATTGGAAGCATCATACTTTATATCTCTTCGCAAATATTTTACTCCGGGTAATAGGTAGTCTTTTATATCTTCCTTGCTACAATAAACATACACATCATCTATTTTCCTTGAGTTAATCAATGTATTTTCAATACAATGAATCAAGGGAGTGCCATCATCAAATCTTTTTGTATTTTTTCCCGGTGTCCTTTCGTTGTTCATTTTAATCGGAATTAATGCCACTACTTTCATTTTGCTACTCCTCCTAAGCTACATTTGTCAAGAGAGAAGGCGTAGCAACAACCCAAAGTATTAAGTTATTGAATACCCCCCCCCGAATAATATGATTATATATCGCATCAGCAATCATAAAATCCTCTGCCTCATCAATATCAATACTTTCAATTTCTCCCACTTCCACGATATATGGGTTTTCTCCAATCCTGCGGTTCAATTTAGTCATAACCTCATTCCCGTAGATATAAAAACCACTTGTCTCCTCATAAAGAGCAGGCAAATCCTGTGTGCGTGGTATATTGTTCAGTTCATAATTAAATGGTACCCCGTCTTTCCAGAGAAAATCCTGCAACTTCCTAGCAGCAAACGAAGAGTCATATTCCCCACTAACAACAGCCTGCAAACCTTTTTCAATAGACTCTTTAGTGATAAATGGGGCCGTGGTATGAGTCATTACATAAATATCTGCTGGCACATCTGCTGCAAAACACTGTAACACCTCATTCATCTTTGTCGTGTCCTGATCCAGGGATTCTGAACGGCGCAGATATTTCACTCCCTCCGGGATAAATTCCTGAATCTCAGGATTACTGCAATACACATACACATCGTCTACACCATTAACAGTCAGAAGCGTAGAAAGAATGTAGTAACAGAGCGGCTTGCCATTTGTGAAGCACTTAGTGTTCTTTTGCGGAAGACGCCGGTTATTCAATTTCATAGGTACTATTGCTACTGTTTTCATAATGATCACCTTTCCGGCAAAGAAGACATTATCTTATCTGGATGCAAAGATATAAGTCTATCAATAACCTCTAACGTATTTTTAATTCTCTTGTTATCATTGTTCCTGATACTATCAAACGAAAAAATCAACTTTGCATTTGATTTCCTAATAAGAAAAGTGTTAATAAGCGCCGTGGAAGTCATAGTAACCAGAATTTTATCGTCTAAATTCGGAATATTCAAAACTATGACCTCCCACGGAATAGAATGATTTATATTAGTCTTATAACCTAATGATTTGAATCTGTTTTGAGGAATTCTAGGATGTGTCTTAATCAAAATATTTTCAATTCCATATAAATCTCTCAACCTTTCAACTAGACTAACATCATCAACCGGAATTCCGTCTCCAACATAGGATTCTTCAAAAAAAATGACTTTTTCCTCATAAGTATCCTCGATATTCTTATAATCGAATACCTCATTTAGGATTTCCCTTATTGCTTGGCAATTATCCTCATTTATCGAGGGTATTTTTTTTACAACGACAGGACAATCCCACACCATTAATTCTGGATAAATTACGTAATAATAATCCAAAAAAGCCAGAGGAGACATCTTAAGAGCTTTTTTTAATTTTTCTTTATGGCTCACTGGATTAATTGCTGCCATAATTCGTGATCCTGTCATCATGCAATAAGCTGCCGTTCCATCTTCATACATACATAATTTTATGGTGGGATTAGCTTTTTTAAGACTCCTTCCAATCCTGGTAGTAAACTCGCCACAGTTAGCAAACAGATAGTATTCATACTCATGAGCATTTCTTACGACAGAGGCAATTTTCTCTCCAATTGATTTCAGAAAAATATTTTCAAATTGCATCTCAATATTGCCATCGTACTTCTTGTTTTTCACCTGAATCGCGTATGTGGAAGAAAATACATTCATTTGACGCAACCGATTTACAACCTTATCATATTCCGGAACAAAATCAGTAATAATGCAGTCAACCTCTTTACTGCTAAATTCCGTAATTGCCATCTGAATAGAAACAATCAGCTGATAACATGTACTACATGTAAATAAGACTTTTTTATTCATCTCCCAATCCCTCTGTTTCAAATCCAAAAAGTTTTTTATCATTTTGTTCAAGGTAAACATAAATAATTATCATAAAGATAATCATTTGGAAATTATAATATCTGCACACATTATCCGTCAGTGCATTAATAATCATATAGAGCATCAGTAAAAAACAAATAACTGTATCTCTTTGGTCGCTTCCCATTTTAAGTTTCCTTGGAAAAATGTTTATATAATACAAAAGCCACGCTACAAATGGTATGAAGCCATATTCTATATAGTTTCTATATATATCACTATGTACCGAATTAAGATTAAACTGACCAGAGGCGGCCAATATTTTCTCTGTTGCACCAACTCCCCTGCCAAGATAACTTATTCCAAGCGTATAATAATCAGCAAAAAACGAATACATACGAAGTCGGCTCATAAAATCCACATTATAGGTAACAGACAATTCCGTAATCAAATCAGTTTTTAATGCGTATAGCCACACAAAACACACAGTAAAAACAGCAATTGTTGTTAGATTAATTACCCAGCTAACAGCCTGTGCATTGTTCGTTCTTAGTAATCTCCTCAAGAGAAGCATAAGTAAAAACATTGCTGCCAATGCTGCAAAAAGAATTCGTTTATACCCAATAAATACAAATAATAATGATATAATCAATTTCCATTTGTTCTTTGGAGTTTCTTTTATAGACATAAAATAATATATTGTAAACAGCCCGAAAATAAATATCAGTTCATGCTGCTCTAAATAGTTATTAATGCTTGATACCACTGAGATATCAAGATAATATGAGACAACACCAGACCAACCGCACACAACAAAACCGCATATGATATTGAACAAATAGCTTATGACCGCCGCACTCCATATTATATCAAATGCTCTCTTTCCAAATGTAAGAATAGCGTATGCTGCCGTAAAAATCGCAATAAATTCATAAATAGTATCTGCTGAAGCTCTAGTAAAATATCTGAATCCACTACCGTTCAAAAAAATTACAAATACTGACCATACCCACAATAAAAAATATGGAACAAGAAATGCCTGCATTAAATATTTAATTCGTTTTCTTTCTGACGCATAGACACTTTCACCTCTAACACCTGTATAGTACATTAGAATTATTAGTGCTCCACATATATACATCTTTATTGACGGCAATCTAACTCCATTTACTTTGTCAGTTAAAGAAATTATCATGAGAACCATCAATGCCCATTCGGACAATGGTCTTCTAGTGATTTTTATTGTCATAATTCACCTGCTATCAGTGCAAAAATTTGCTCGGAACTCCAGCCCATACTCCTTCTTTGTCGCAATCCTTAACTACAATACTCCCAGCTCCAATAATAATGTTATTAGCTACCTTTACATTTCCAATTATTTTGGCCCCCACGCCTATATCCACGTTGTCACCTATAATAGGCGCTTCCATGCTTAAGCCGTCGTTCCCAATACAGATATTTCCATGTAATTTGCAATACTTTCCGATTTTTGCAGTTCCATTGATCACTGTACCACTTGTATAATAAATTTGTAATCCTTCGTCAAATGTATTCTCCCATATAGATATTCCAAGTACCCCCCCCGAACGTTCTTTTTCCGTCGGTGGTATATGTACATAATTTTATGATATAGAGATTTTTTTCGGTTATTATAATGATATTCAGCTTTTCTCAAGTGTTTTTGGAAATCCCAAATCTTGAGTTTCAAATCACTCGTAGCTAACTGTTCAAAATAGCCAGATAAAGACTTCTCTACATAAAAATCTTTCTCTAATTTCAGAACCTCTTCCAAGTCCCTTTTTGTTGTTATATCCATTAGTTTTCTCCATCACTTATTTGCTATTTTACTATATAGTCCAAAGTTCACTAGCAGACATTCAAAAGCGATTCTCTTTTTTAAAGGAAGCAGTTTCATATTAAGTTCGCTCTTATGTTCTTTAATCTTCCTCAAAAGTTCGTTTCTCACTTTTATAGCATCCTCATTTTCTGAGCCTACTGTCTTATTTATTATTGTTGTAAAGCAATATACATATCTATAAATTAATGCATATTCCTTTATTGATGGGTAGTTAATTTCAACATAAGATAATAGTTCTCCCGAATTTTTAACTTTATCTAAGTCGCGAGAATTATATCCCGACCGCGTTATTGAACTATCCCGCAATTGATAGAAGTATAACTGTTCATGTGTATATGCAACAGAATTGCACTGTCCAATTAGCTTATACGTGGTTGCGATATCCTCATAATATATACCCACAGGATATCTCACATGATCAAATAATTTTCTCTCATACATCTTGTTCCAAGCAGCAACTTGAAAATTTTTGTAAACATCCATCATGTAAATCAAAGCAGCTTCGGGTGATAATATTTCAATCTCACTGCTTCTCGTATGAGCATTTACGAGAGCATTATATTGAAAATCCCTTGTAGCTACAGATAAATAATTGCAGACTGCAATCTCCGTTTTATTCTCTACGCAAAGTAAATGAAGTATTTTTATCATTTCTGGGTGAACCAAATCATCGCTATCAACAAAAATCACATACTTTCCCGTACACTTGTCGAGTGCAACATTTCTAGCATCAGATAAGCCACCATTCGCTTTGTGAATCACCTGAATTCTCGAATCTGACTCCCGCAAGGCATCACAAATTTGGGGACAATTGTCTGGCGAGCCATCATCAACCAAGAATATCTCAAGATTTGTATACGTTTGAGCTTGGATGCTTTTTACGCAAGATGGTAAATCCTTTTCTACTTTAAAGATTGGTACAATTACAGATATTAAATCCTCTTGTGAATCTATCATACAAGCATCTCCACCACTTCCCGGATAACGCCCTCGCCGCCTTTAGCCTTAGTCACATAGTCTGCAACAGCCCTCACCTGTGGCATTGCATCCGCAGGAGCGCATCCGTAACCTACCATTTTGATAACTTCCATGTCATTTATGTCATCGCCAACATACGCAACATTTTCCATCTCAACTCCATACTGCTCACACAACCTCTTCACGGCTGCTACCTTGTCCTTGCAGCCAGATTCAAGAATATCCAGCTTTAGCTTTTCTGCTCGTCTTCTGTTAAGGTCAACGGACTCCGATGTAACAATTCCCGTAATTATTCCTTTGGCACGAAGTAACGCAAATCCCATACCGTCCCTGGTATTGAATTTCTTTAACTCATCTCCATTCTCGGAGTAGTACATCCCGCCATCAGTCAGACACCCGTCACAGTCCGTCAGGAACATCTTGATATCAGGAATGCTCTTCTTCTCTTCAGCGACACCCTGTTCTTTGGCAACCCCACTCTTCCTCATCAACGCCTCAATGATGATCCAGTCACTTAGCTCGTCAATCTCAAATGCGCTGTCCTCACACATTTCATAGGCCTTGATATTGCCTGAAACACGGTTCTGATACTTAATCAGGTCAGCCTTGGAAGAAATATAAAATGCACCGTTTTCCATCAAGTAACCGTCAAACTCTTGGCGGCGGGGACGATGAAAAACATCATAATTACTCGGATTTACATTTCCGTTCTTATCCTTGTCCCACAGGAATCTATACTGGCGGACAACAGAGAGTACAGAATCTGTTCCATCGGTGTTGAACAGCTCAAATCCGCCATCCAAATCAGCTGCCGTAAGCATGGGGGACGTGGCCTGGACAAGAACAATGTTGTCAAACTCATAATTTGCCGCGAACTCAAGCATTGCAAATTCTGTGGATGCTGTGTCAGACGCTGACTCTGCACTTCTTCCAATTACTTGTGCCTTGGAGAAATTTTCCGCTTCCTCCCCGCACTTAAACGCTTCCACAGTTTCTTTAATCTTTTCGCTGTCTGTAGCAATGTAGACTACATCAATGTATTTGCACTGGCAAGCAGCTTTTACTGTCCAGTAAACGAGCGGCTTACCACAAATAGGTTTTATATTTTTCAGAGGTATTGATTTGCTTCCGCCCCTTACCGGAATAAAAGCTATGTTCATCTAAATATTCTCCACCTTGTCAATAATTCGTGCCGGCACACCAACAGCCGTACATCCTTCAGGAACGTCACAAAGAACAACGGCTCCTGCACCAATTTTTGCATTGTCGCCGATATTCACATTGCCCAGGATTGTTGCTTTTGCACCAATAAAAACATTATGTCCGATATGTGGTGCCTCACCAGAACCATCCAGTTCTCCTATCGTTACACAGTGTTGAACAGTGGTACCCCCCCCCCAGAACGATTGCGGCGGGATTAATTACTACGCCAAATCCTTTATGACAGAACCAAACATCATCATCGATATCAGCCTTAAGGCTTATATCGTTCTGGTAAATGCCTCGTATAATTCTTGCATATATAGCTGCACGGATTTTATGTCCCTTTTTCCTGTGGAACTGTCCTCTGTGAAGCATTCTATGAAATCCGTTCATTACCTATATTCTCCCATAGTTATCTTCATATCTGATGATGTCATCCTCACCGAAATAATCGCCAATCTGGACTTCTGTAACTATAAGCGATTCCTTGTCTCCTGTGTTCGTCAAACGATGCTTTGCACCTTTGGGGATAAACACAGAGCTTCCACAATGAACATCTATAATCGACTGATCTATCTGTACGGTTCCCACGCCGTGAGCAACAATCCAGTGTTCTTCCCTGTGGTTATGTGATTGCAGGCTGAGCTGTGACATCGGATTGACACTGATAATTTTTGACTGGAAATAGTCATTCATCACAGTTGTCTTGTAGAAGCCCCATGGTCTTTGGAAAATCTCGTAATCCACGATTCCTTCATCAAGGCTCATGAAATCATATCCCAAGTCAGCGTGGATATCCTGCAACAGCAGGGCGTGCATCTGGTTCTTTGTTATTACGTTCAACAGACGATCCTCATCATCTACGATTGGCAGGAACTTGATAGACTCATTCTTAAACATTTCAGTCGCTTTTGGAATACCATCAGCCTGCTTAAGACACTTTGAGTTTCTGGTATAGAGTCCCTCAACGCTATCATCCACAGACGCACCTTTCAGGAATGCCCGACGGACGTCTCCATCCGTCAGGGTTCCAAGAACGGTATCTTCATTATCTATTACGATAAGAAATCCTTTTTTGTTTTCGTCTATCTTCTTCAACGCATCCCTTACTGATATATCTGGAGACACAGTGAAGAGCGTTAAATTATCATTCATCTATCTGTTTTCCTTTTTTCCCTTCAAATAATGCAAATCCATAGAAAGGGCAATTTAGTGCTTGCGATACTTCAGCTTGTCCCTCTGTACTTGCTCGATCGGAAGGATCTCTGACGGCTTATATGTAAGTGCTTCATGAACTGCGTTCAAATTACGCACCAGTTTGCGGATTCCGTCCGGCTCCAAAGATGCAGCGTGGTCAGTTCCCTTCCATGTTCTGTCAAGTGTGTAATGACGCTCGATCACATCTGCTCCAAGTGTGTACGCCGCCACATCAACAGCTATACCAAGGTGATGACCAGAGAAACCGATAGCCTTAACGCGATCCTCATAAGCCTCACGCATACGATTAATTTCAAGCAAGCATACATCTTCAAACGGCACAGGATATCCGGAAGTGCAGTTGAACAGAACGAGGTCTTTCGCGCGGCCGTTCTTCTCGAACAGCTGAACAATCTGCTCTTCCTCTTCGTGACTTGTCATACCGAAGGAAAGCTGGATTTCTCCACCGTAGTTATCACACAGCCACCGGAGCATCTCGTAATGGGTATTGCAAGCAGATGGAATCTTAATGAACACAGGGTTCAGAGAAGCAATTTCCTTTGCACTGGTCATATCCCAAACAGAAGTGGAATAGATAATGCCAGCTTCCTCGCACCACTCCTTCAGCTGTGCATGCTGATCCACAGTGAACTCCAAGAACTCACGATGCTCACCGTAAGTCTTGCCATAAGAGTTCACAGGATTCGGATGGGGAGCATTATACTGCTCCGGGGTCAGCAGTTCCTTCGGGCAACGCTTCTGGAACTTGATGGCATCCGCCTTACAGAAATGTGCCGCTGTCTCTATTAAATCCTTGGCAACCTCCATCTGTCCCATGTGGTTGCAACCCGCCTCAGCGATAACAAAAGGTTTCTTGTACATAGTAGTTTCCTCCATAAGAAAATATATTTTCCATTAACCGACTGCCGCAAAAACTATTCAAGCGGGAGAAGCCGGAAACGTCTGTCTGTTAAAAAATTTTCATTTATATTCAACTTATATTCCGCATCGGTCGTTGGTACTGCACTCGTACATATTCCAACTGCATATTTAAAATGTATGTTC
>JAJBTP010000101.1 GCA_020860805.1 Tannerellaceae bacterium
ATCTCCTATACCATATTTTTTATTTACATTTGTGTAAGTCAAAATTTAATTCATAACCTTATGAACACAACGATTTCCGAACGAGTAACCTTGTTAGGGGAACAGATGAAAAAGCATCAGATAGATGCCTATATTCTCTCCGGTTCAGACCCCCATTTAAGTGAATATCCTGCAGATTGCTGGAAAGTCCGTGAATGGATTTCCGGATTTAATGGCTCAGCCGGTACAATAGTGATTACAGCCGGAAAAGCAGGTTTATGGACCGATTTACGCTATTTCCTTCAGGCAGAAGAACAACTGGCAGGAACAGGAATTGAACTATACAAACAGTTACCCGGTACAATTACTATCCCACAGTTTATCGTACAGGAAATAGGAAAAGGTGGTACGGCCGGATTAAACGGAGAAACCTTTAGTGTAGCAGAGTTCAGGAAATTGGATGCCGTATTCAGCCGCAAAAATATCCGGATTAAAACATCTGTAGACCTGATTAAAGAAATCTGGAACAACCGCCCGGAAATTCCCACAAATAAAATATTTGAATTACCTGTTGAAATTACCGGTATGTCTACCGGTGATAAGCTGGACCTAATCAATAATAAATTAAGAGAAACGGGAGCAGACTGTACAATTCTGGGAGCACTCGACGATATAGCATGGACTTTCAACATACGGGGGAATGACGTTCCTTATAATCCGGTTGCAGTCAGCTACGCCTTCATTTCGGAAGAAGAACGGATACCCTTTATTTTACCGCAAAAACTAACACAGGATATCAGTGAGAACCTGAAAAAAGAAGGAGTCATATTAGCAGATTATTCACGAATCGGTAATTATCTGGCACGTTTACCGGAAAAAACAAGAGTACTGGTAGATGTGAATAAAACCAACAAAGCTCTATATGATGGCATTCCGGAGCATTGTAGAATCATAGAAGAAATGTCGCCGGTCATCCTTTTAAAAAGTATCAAAAATGAAACAGAAACAGAGGGTTTCAGAAAAGCAGTTATCCGTGACGGAGTAGCTCTAACCCGGTTCAACTGGTGGCTGGAACAACAGATGACTTGTGGAAATCCGGTCACAGAATTAACTGCATCCGAAAAGCTAACCGCTTTCCGTAGCGAGCAATCGCTCTATATTATGGATAGTTTCCAGTCCATAATCGGGTATGCGGAACACGGAGCCTTTGTGCATTACGCACCCAGGCAGGAGTCCGCTTCTACTTTACGCCCTGAAAACCTTTTACTTATGGACTCCGGCGGACAATATCTGGATGGTACAACAGATATCACCCGCACCATTTCATTAGGAGAACCGACAGAACAGATGAAAAAAGATTTCACACGGGTTCTGAAAGGAATGATTAGTCTGGCTAAATCGAGATTTCCGGCAGGTACCCGTGGCAGTCAATTAGATATACTGGCCCGCAAAGCCTTGTGGGATGCCGGTATCAATTATCTGCATGGAACCGGACATGGCATCGGCCACTGCCTGAATGTTCATGAAGGTCCACAAAATATCCGTATGGAAGAAAATCCGGTCAGACTACAACCAGGTATGGTATTAAGTGACGAACCGGGCATTTACCGGACCGGAGAATACGGAATCCGCATCGAAAATATGCTTCTTGTACGTGAAGACAGTGAAACAGAGTTCGGCAAATTTTATTCCTTTGAAACACTGACACTCTGTCCCATAGATACTTCTCTGATTCTCGTAAATATGTTATCCGCAAGAGAACAGGCCTGGCTTAATAAATACCATCAGAAAGTATATGATAAACTAAGTCCATTTCTGAACGAAGAAGAACAGAAATGGTTAAAAGAAAAAACGAAAGAAATTTAATTCAGTAGTAAGGAAGCATGAAGTCAAGAATTCTTTAACTATTCTTTCTATTCTTTTAACTTCCTAACTTCTTACTCCTTTAACTTCTAAAAATATGGCTTTAATAAAATCAGTAAGAGGATTTACTCCTATTATAGGAGAGGAGACCTATCTGGCCGATAATGCAACGATTATCGGAGATGTAGAGATAGGAGAAGGTTGTAGTGTTTGGTTTGGGGCCGTTTTACGGGGAGATGTTAACTCCATTCGCATAGGAAACGGAGTTAACATACAGGATGGTTCTGTTTTACACACTCTTTATCAAAAATCTACTATTGAAATTGGTAACAATGTTTCCATTGGACATAATGTAACAATTCACGGTGCAAAAATCTGTGATGGTGCTTTAGTAGGTATGGGTTCAGTTATTCTGGATAATGCTGTCATTGGTGAAGGAGCCATTATTGCAGCCGGTTCGGTTATTCTGAGTAAAACCATTGTGGAACCCGGTAGTATATATGCTGGAGTACCTGCTAAATTTGTAAAAAAAGTAGATCCGGAACAGGCAAAAGAAATTAATCAAAAAATTGCAAACAATTATCACATGTATGCCTCCTGGTGCCAGGAAGAAGATGAAAATTAATTCTATATACTAAACATTAAACAACAATGAAAGCACGTATTAACAAATTGTCGTCTGTTATAGTACTGTCGACAACACTACTTTTCTGTAGTTGTAGAACAAATGAAGAGATAAAAACCATGGACTTTAATCCTGTTCCTCTCTTCAATCCCCCTTCTTATATCTGCTATAAGGCTCCTTCTACCATCACAATTGATGGAAAATTATCCCCGGGAGAATGGGATACTATACCCTGGACAGATGATTTTACGGATATTGAAGGAGACAAACGTCCCGCTCCTTTTTACCAGACACGTGCAAAAATGGCATGGAATAAAGAAGGGATGTTCTTTGCTGTTTTGATGGAGGAACCACATGTCTGGGGAACTATCACAGAACACGATGCTGTTATCTATCATGACAACGACTTCGAAATATTCCTGAATCCTTCCAATGATACCCACAACTACCTCGAATTTGAAATTAATGCATTAGGCACTGTATGGGATTTATACCTAAGCAAACCTTACAGAGATCCGAATCATACCATTTTGGACAACTTCGAATTTGCCGGTATGAAAACAGCTGTGTATGTAGACGGTACAATAAATAACCCAAAGGATACAGATAAATCCTGGAGCGTAGAAGTATTCATACCCTGGAAATCCATATATGAAGTAATGCGGGGAAAAGATAGACCGGTTGCAGGTGAACACATGCGGGTTAATTTCTCCCGTGTACAGTGGACAACAGAAGTTCAGAATGGAAAGTATGTTAAAGTTCCTATCGGAGGAGAAAGCAGTATCCGTGAATATAATTGGGTATGGGCTCCCACCGGTGTTATCAATATTCACCTACCTGAATTCTGGGGCTATGTTCAGTTTTCCGACAAAATAGCAGGAACAGGTACTGACGAATTCAGTAAAAATCCTGACGAAGACATCAAATGGGCTTTACGTAATTTATATTACCGCCAGCAACAATACCTATCAGAATATGGTAAATATGCCGATAATATATTGGCTTTAAAGCCGGAAGAAGTATGTGGAAACGAGTTAGCAGGTAAAGCAAAGCTATATAATACATTATCCATGTATGAAATCACCCTCCCCTCTCCAACCGGTAAAACATGGCATATCCGTGAAGACGGATTAGTATGGAGTCATTAATAGGTCAATCCGGTAAAAATAGAAACATTTCCTGTTCCCCGCGAAAGCGGGGACCGCAGGAGAACTCCCTGTTCCGCCCCTAATGCGAATTCTATCTTTACCAACAAAGTTAAAAATTTGATTTCAAATCTATTATCTGCAGGATCCGGTCAGTAGCACCGGCATTTGTATGGATATATTCACCGGCTACATGACCGGCTTCAGCCAGTAAATCCTGATAAGTCAACAAATTATTCATTTGTTCCGTAAATGTTTCCTCATCTGTTACCGGAAAAGCCCCACCTAATGCCACCAGGTCACGGGCTTCTCTAAACTTCTGGTATTTAGGGCCAAACACTACAGGAATACCATACACAGCTGCTTCTGTAATATTATGAATACCAGCACCAAATCCTCCCCCAATATAAGCCATGTCACCATACCGATAAATAGAAGATAAAAGTCCAAATCCATCCATAATCAAACATTCGCGTGTATGAATATTCTTCTCATTCACATCTGAAAGACGAATGGAAGGACGTTTCAGTAAAGACTGGATATATAAAAGATGTTCCCGGTCTATCTCATGTGGAGCAATAATCAACCGGATGTCCGGATGCGCATTAAAATAAGGAATCAGAATCTCTTCATCCTGTGGCCAGGAACTTCCTACGATAAGTATACGCTGCCCTTTTTGCTTACCTAACCGAACAAACTCCTCAATGGCCGGAACGTTTTTTGCCATTTTCTGAACATCCAGGACTCTGTCAAAACGGGTATCTCCACAAACTGTTGTATTGGTTATACCATAGGCAGCCAGCAATTTCCGGGAATCCTCATCCTGCAGAAAAATATGCCTGTAGTAACTCAGTACTTTCCGGTACGGTTTCCCATACCAACGGAAAAAAGGTTGCTCTTTTCTGAAAATAGCAGAAATAATATAAGTAGGAATATGACGCTTATGTAACTCCGTCAGATAATTAGCCCAGAATTCATACTTTATGAAAATAGCCATAACCGGATTCGCCAGATTCAAAAACTTCCGGACTTTATAGGGAGTATCAAAAGGTAAATAACAAATGACATCTGCTTCTCCATAATTTTTCCGGACTTCATAGCCGGAAGAAGAAAAGAAGGTCAATAATATTTTATACTCCGGATAATCCTTTTTAATTTTCTCGATCATGGGGCGCCCCTGTTCAAACTCTCCCAGAGAAGCTGCATGAAACCAGATATATTTAGCGTTTTTATCTATCTTTTCCCGAAGAATTCCATTAGTCCTCCACTGGCCGAAACGCATCATTCTTGCTTTCCGGTGAAATGGATAAAGCAATTCCACACATAAAGCATACAGATGAATGAGAAGGGTATACATAGTCCTTATTTTAAACGTTCTACCGCTTTTTGTATCCGTTCAATGGTTTCTTTTTTACCAATTGTTTCTGTTATATCAAAAATATGTGGACCTTTAGGTGCCCCCACCAAAGCCAAACGGGTTGCATTCATGATATTCCCTAAATGATACCCTTTTTCTTCAATCCAGCCTTTTACGACTTCTTCTGTGTGATGAGATTCAAAAGGTTCGCAATTATTCAGGATATCTACCAGTTCAGTAAGTTGAGAAGCAGAATCAGCTTTCCAGCGTTTTTTTACAGTCTTTTCATCATACTCTGTAGGAGCTACAAAGAAAAAAGCCCCTTGTTCCCATAATTCTTTGACAAAATTAACCCGTTCTTTTATCAATCCGACCACTTTTTCCACATAGGATAATTCAGCCTGTATACCTTCTGCATACAGAACCGACATAAATAAAGAAGCGATCTCAGAGGTCTCCTTTTGTTGAATATATTCATGGTTGAACCATTTCCCTTTTTCATAGTCAAACTTTGCACCACTTTTACTACATCTGGCCAGGTCAAATAAACGGATAAGTTCATTTATATCCATTAATTCCTGATCATTTCCGGGATTCCATCCTAACAGAGCCAGGAAATTAACAACCGCTTCCGGCACATATCCACTTTCACGGTATCCGGAAGAAACCTCTCCACTTTTCGGGTCTTTCCATTCCAAAGGAAAAACCGGAAATCCTAACCGGTCACCATCCCGCTTACTTAATTTTCCGTTTCCTTCCGGTTTCAGCAGCAAAGGTAAATGAGCAAACTGAGGCATTGTATCCAGCCATCCCAGGCTACGATATAATAAGACATGCAACGGAGCACTGGGTAACCACTCTTCACCCCGGATTACATGGGTTACTTCCATCAGATGGTCGTCCACAATATTTGCCAGGTGATAAGTCGGTAATCCATCTGCCGATTTATATAAAACTTTATCATCCAGTACAGAAGAATTGATAACTACATCTCCCCGGATTACGTCCTGGACATATATATCTTCTCTGGGCTCAATTTTAATACGTACTACATATTTTTCACCCGCAGCTATCAGTTGTTGTACTTCCTGTGCCGGTAAAGTCAGTGAGTTACGCATCTTCAAACGGATGGATGCATCGTACTGAAAGTTAGCTATCTCCTTTCGTTTGGCATCCAGTTCTTCCGGAGTATCAAAAGCTATATAAGCAAGGCCCTCTGTAATCAGTTGGTCTACATACTTTTTATAAATATCTTTCCGTTCACTCTGGCGGTAAGGTCCGTAGTTTCCACCAAATCCGGGACCTTCATCAAAACGAATTCCCAGCCAGGTTAATGCTTCGATAATATACTCTTCAGCACCCGGCACGAAACGTTGTGAATCAGTATCTTCAATCCGGAGAATCAAATCACCGTTATTTTGTTTAGCAAATAAATAATTGTATAGTGCTGTACGGACACCTCCTATATGTAACGGGCCGGTAGGGCTGGGAGCAAAACGAACCCTTACTTTTCTTTGAGTCATAACCTTTGCTTATTGTAATATTGCGGCAAAAGTAGAGTATTTTTTTTCATACTAAACTTTTTTCCGTACATTTCGCTTCTAAAACTGTAGCTATAACAATAGAGATGAAACTGAAAAAAATTAATATACCCGTTTCCATTTACTTTCTAATAACTGCTTTACTCATTGCCTGGTTTTTCCCCAGAGAAGGAATTTTCCGTTATCAATTCAGTAAAGGAAGTCCATGGCGATATGAGCTACTTACGGCGCAGGCTAATTTTCCGATTCTGAAAACAGATGAAGAATTAAAGTCTGAGACCGACTCTGTCATGAGTACATTCAAACCTTATTATTTGCTGGATAAAACCGTTGAAAGCAAAGAAATTGACAAGCTTCGTGAGCAATACAAACAAAACCGGAACCCGGAGATTACTTCCGCTTATATGCAGTATATTGAAAACCGGTTAGTCCAATTGTACAACAACGGTATAATCTCTACGGAAGATTTTGAAAGGCTACGACAGGATCAAACAGATAAAGTGATGCTTGTTAATAACCGGGTAGCCGTAGAAAAATATAGTTCCGAGTTCTTCACCGTACGTACGGCCTACGAGTTTATTATCTATAATGCACCGGCTTATTTAAACGATAACATCCTTAAGCAGTGTAATATTAATGAGTACCTGGAAGAAAACGTATTCTATGATGCAGATAAGTCTTCGCAGGCACGCCTGGAACTGGAAAATAGTATAAATAAAACTAAAGGTTGGGTACAGGCCGGAGAAAGAATTGTAGACCGGGGAGAAATCATTGATACACATATTTATGATGTATTAAACTCATTCAAAATATCCCATGAATCCAAAACCGGCGGTAGTCAGCGTCAGCAAATCATTATGTTAGGACAGTTTTGTCTGGTTGTCGGGATCCTTCTTTGCTTTTGGTTATATCTCGTTTCTTTCCGGCCACGGATTCTAGCCAATAAGAAAAATACAGTCTTCCTGCTCTGCTGTATTCTGGTCAGTTGTCTGATTACAGAATTCTGTGTAAGTAAAGGTTTATTCAACGTATATATTCTCCCCTATGCTATTGTACCCATTGTGGTACGTGTGTTTATAGATTCCCGGACCTCGCTCTTTACCCATATTGTGATTGTTTTGCTTTGTTCTTTAATGGTACCTTTTCCCTTCGAATTCCTGTTTATGCAACTGGTAGCCGGTATGGTGGTCACCTTCAGTCTGCGTGAGTTATCCGAACGTTCCGATCTGATCCGCTGTGCATTTTATATCTACTTATCGTATGCGGTTAGCTATTTAGGTATGACCATCACCATGGAAGGAGACTGGAGCAAAATCAACTGGATAATGTTGCTCTATTTCGGTATTAATTTTATTCTGTTGATGTTTACTTACATTTTGGTATATATACTGGAAAAAGTATTCGGTTATGTATCCAGCATCACCCTGATAGAATTATCGAATACCAATTCACCTCTTTTAAAGAAATTATCGGAAATAGCACCGGCAACCTTCCAACACTCTTTACAGGTGTCCATCCTGGCATCAGAGGCAGCGGCCAGTATTGGTGCCAATGCACCTTTGGTACGTACCGGAGCATTATACCATGATATTGGAAAAATGGTAAATCCTGCTTTCTTTACGGAAAATCAAACCAGTGTAAACCCACATGACCAGTTAAGCCTGAAAGAAAGTGCACAGGTGATTATTAATCATGTGCCGGAAGGTGTTAAACTGGCGGAAAAAAACAAACTTCCCCAGGATATCATACGCTTTATCCGGACGCATCATGGATTAGGTAAAACCCGTTATTTCTATAACACTTTTAAAAACAGATATCCGGACAAAGAGATTGACGAAGCGAAATTTACTTATCCGGGCCCGAACCCTTCAACCAAAGAGACGGCGATTTTGATGATGGCAGATGCTGTGGAAGCCGCGTCCCGAAGTTTGAAAGAACATACGGAAGAGAGCATCCGTGATTTGGTTACCAAAATTATCGACTCCCAGATTGCAGACGGATTGATGAAAAATACGCCTCTTACCTACCGGGATGTCGAAAGAATTAAAGAAGTGTTTATCAAGCGTTTAAAAATCATGTATCATACCCGGATTAGTTATCCTGAACTCAACAAAAAAAAATAAAAAAACCTACACAACCTACACGCCTCCACGTAAGTACCTATATACCAAAACCATAAAGCGTGTATGGTTAAAAATAGAACATACACGTTTTTGGGAAACCTACACGCAATACTCTTTTTATAAACAGTTATTAAAGGATTGTTTATTGATTGAACAAAAGAGAACATCCGTTTATTAATATATTTTACAGTGTACACTAAATAGTTAACACAGTGTACACTCAAAAATCACAGAATGTACACTATAGTACTCGTTTAGTTGTACACCGTAAAATACTTTCCCGCATGGATAAAGCTACCTGGAACAGCGGATATGGGTCGATGGAATAGCGAGGAATACTACCTTTCCGCTTTAGTATCTAAAGAAATCCAGTTAAACCCTAAGATATCAGCACATTAAATTACAGACTGAAAACATAAACAATTCACTACGTTCACTCTGTGCCACAGACTACGAGTGAAACAGGCCTACAAAAGAAGATATTAAAATGAATGAAAAATCCTTTTTCAATTAACTTCGACTTTTTTGCGTGTATGTTCCGGGAATACGTGTATGTTCTATTTTTAATCATACACACATCAACACACTATTATTCAATGTGTTACCAGCAAGCGTGTAGGTTGTGTAGGTTTTGATAAAATAATAATTAGTTTATAGCCTGGTTTCTATTTCTTCCAATAGTCCTTTACAGGCATCTTCCAGAATATCAAGTACAAGTTCGAAACTGGAAGCTCCTCCATAATAGGGATCAGGCACATGATCATGTAGTTGATTTTTTGAAAAGTCAGTCATGCGATGAATTTTCCGGAGAGTTGTTGCATCCGGTGCTTTGCGTTTCAGGTCAGCCACATTCCGGTCATCCATTCCCAGGATATAATCAAATTCATAAAAATCATCCATGCAAACAGGTCGGGAACGGGAATCCAGTGAATATCCTCTGCGCGCTCCATGCATACGCATCCTCGAATCCGGTAATTCGCCTTCATGATATCCCATAGTTCCGGCTGAATCAATTTCGATCTGTTCCGATAATCCGGAATCGGATACCAGTTTACGCATAATAGTCTCAGCAGAAGGAGAACGACATATATTTCCCAGACAAACAAAGAGAATACTGATTTTCTTCTTTTTCATACATAGTGATTTTATAACAGAACAAAAATAAAACGAATTTCTGAAATCTCCTATTCATAAAAAACAGGTACGGATATAAAACAATCCGCACCTGTTTTTTCACTTAAAACCAAATATCTTTTGCCCTGGTTATTTAGCTATTTCAAACTTTACTTTATTTTCAAAACCGTTGGCCGTAATTTGGTTTCCTTTTACAGAGACTGCATATAGCTGGTTATCAGCAGGCAGACATAGTAGGCCGGTTGCTTCCGGTACATCAGCAGTATAGACTTTCAGCGTAATTTTACTCCAATCCATTTCATCGGTACTTTGTGCCAGTTTAATATGAGGAACCACTGCTCCGTCACGAACCAGAATAACTGCCTGTAAGTCGCCTGTCTGAATCCGATGCCATCCTTTATCATACACTTTTCCGGACTGGTAATCTATCCATTTTCCTTCCGGCAGATATACATCCCGTTCCGTTCCGCTTTCCAGCATAGGAGCCACCAGTAACTGGCTGCCGAACATATACTGATCTTCAATCAACCAGGCTCCGGCATCTTTTGGAAATTCAACAAACAAGGCCCGTAACATCGGTAAACCTTTTTCCGTACATTCTTTTGCCTGTGCATATACATAAGGCATCAGCTTGTATTTCATTTCTGCATTCCGGCGAAAAGCTTTCAGAAAACTCTCATTATACAACCAGGGTTCCGTAGGAGGTGCACCGTGCGCACGGGTATGCGAAGCAAGGAAGGCAAATGGTAACCAACGGCGATATAATTCTTCCGGCGTATCTGTTACAAACCCGCCAATGTCATGACTCCAAAAAGAGAAACCACTTAAACCAAATGATAGACCACCCCGTAAAGTGCCCAACATACCAATATCGGTAGTAACCGCATCACCTCCCCAATGTAATGGATAACGTTGCGAACCGGCCCACGCACTTCGTGCTCAGATAATATTTTCATTGTGTATTTCACGGGTAATATCAGCTACTGCTTTGTTATAGCGTAACGGATACAAATTATGTTCATACAAGCCGGATTTACCGGAAGCATACAGGCCGTCCAGAGGAGCAGCTTCACCAAAGTCCACTTTTATAGCCCCTACACCCATTTGTATTAATTTACCCAGTTTTTCCTGATACCATTTCACTGTTTCAGGATTAGAAAAGTCGAGCGCTACATCTTCATAAGGCAATCCTCCTTTTCCATTTTTTACATATAATCCTTTTTCCACCAATTCAGGAAAATACCGGTTTTTAGGAGTAAAATAGGGTAACTGCCACAAGCAGGTACGGAAACCCTGTTTTTTAAATCGTCCAGCATTTTCTGCGGATCTGAAAAACGAGCAGGTGCGAACTCATAATCACACTGCCAGTCAATATCAAACCAACCGGTATCAAAATGGATGACATCAGATGGTATTTTATGCTTCCGTAGTTTGGCTGCTACATCATATCCTTCTTCCTGTGAAAAGTAAGTGATACGACTCATCCAGGTCCCAAAGGACCAGAGAGGCGGCATACCAGGCTTTCCGACAATTTCAGTATATTCATCCAGAATATCTTTCGGTTCACCGAAAAAGATAAAATAATCCATGGCTTCATCTGCCATAAAAAGCTTATTAATACTTAAGTTAGTCGCTCCGAAATCACAGGTTACCGGAGCAGAGGTATGCATAAACATACCGTAGCCTTTATTACTCATAAAGAATGGAACCGGTTTATACATCTGATCTGTTTCAGGTCCCTGCGGGTCTGTTACAAATAAATGTACTTTCTGACCGACTTTATTCAGCGAGGTAAAAGATTCCCCGCAACCAACTATTTTTTCATTGGGTGAAAGTGAAAAAAACAGGATTGATGCTCCGGCTGTTATCCGAACCGCGTTTGATAAAATTAAACGGCAAACCTTTTACCTGCGAAGAGTCATTATCACACATCCGCCAGGTTTTGGTCATTACCTTACCGGATGCATCTTTCAGAATCATCCGCCAGGGTTGTTTTTCAATACTGATACTTCCATACGGACTTGTATAGGTTATTACTCCGTTTTTCTCCTCCCCTTTCCAGGAAGTATCTTTCCCCGGGTTGCTTTACCAACATTAAAGATTCTTCTTCCGGTTGTTCTACCGGTGTAGTCAGCATACGCACGCGGATGGTACGGGGCGTAATAAAATCAATAGTAAATTTCAGGTCCGGTTCATTGTCATAAGCAGGAGACGGAAAATCCAGCATTTTCAACGGTAAAGCCACAATTCCATTTGTGTTGAAGGCCTGACGACTGGCCAGGCGATGCCTTTTCCAGCGAATGGTTCCGGTAGCTTCCTTTATATCAAAAGAGGAAAGTTCATCCGCCAGAAAATAAATATTCGTAAAATCTTCGAAATCGGTACTCATATCTACTGCCAGATTCATTAAGTAGGATTTCTGAGTCACCGGACGATTTGCAGCCTGCAGAAGGAAAGGAAAAGACATTCCAACCACACAGCAAAGAAGTAAAAACTTGTTTTTTCTCATGATTATCAGATTTATATATTATTAGTTACCCTTCAGGATTTTTTTGTGCTGCCAAAACCATATACATAAAGTAGGAAGTTTCTCCTCCCATACAGTATTCACCTTCCTGCCAGATAAAAGGAAAATCATACAATTCAGGTAGGTCCGGACGAATTAGTACGGTTCCGGGGGTTACACCGCCGGGTATATACGACCAGTCGGCCCGGTTGGTTTCCATACGCGACAGTTACCGAACGGGCTCCGACACCGGATGCAAAAGAAGTTGTATTACTACCCGGATGACAGCCCAGAATAAAATTCACGGCATTAAAATATAATCCGGTTCAAAAATGTCCGGATAGGCTTCCTGTAGAAAACAATAATAATAGCCTAACGTTTGTACATCCCAGGAACCGGATGTTGTATTACCCCTGTTCTCAGGTACTCCGTAAGGCGTACGTTGAGCCAACATCCGGTAATTATCCCGGACACTTACCAGAGCCTGTCTCAGAGCACGGGATAATTTTTTATCACGTACTGCTTTATCAAACCGTCCTATATACCATCCGGTACGGTCTATGTTGTCTATAATATATCTCTGTTCGGATAAAACATAGTCTTTATACTCTTTCTCACGGGTAGTAAGAAAAAGTTCCACCGCTGCATGTATTTTAGCACTTTTAATCCATTCATGTTCCACACGGGTAATCCGGAACAGTTCACGGGCTATCTCCAGACAATGATGGCTTAATGTATCGTTAAAACTTCCCAGCACACGGGAGGTGGCTGCTAATTGTGCTGCTGTGGTTAATTCCCGGAAAGGGTTATCTTCAGTAAATACCCAGCGGTCGTCATGATTACCGGGACAGTTATCGGTATGCGCACTGGCATCTCCCAAATGAACATATTGGCGGACGGTTGGACAAAGAATCCCCCGGTAAAGTCTTCCGAGTGCCTGATAACCGGCTACGATAGTTAAGGCTCCGTTTTCTATTTGCTGAAGGATATCCGGTTTACCGTCGGGTTGATGAATTTCCGTAATGCGGTTAAGCTGGTCAACAGTAGTTTCATCATAATAATCGATGTTAAAATTTTCCTGTGCCATAGCCAGGATATAGGTTTCACCGGCCTGCGATTCAATTCGCAAATCATAGTCTCCGGCATCATGCCATCCACCGATATTTAAGCCGGGAACCCGGTCGCCGGGTTTATACGTTGTTAAAGTTGAGGGACCCTGTACATACCCGTCTATGTGATTGATATCAACCGGTGCCATGATCGCATCATCCATATGGCATAGGTCATGCCATACCCGGTATTTATCGTTAATCCACATATGACACATTTGCACGGGAAGAAAATATTCCAGCGTGGGTTGCCATACACCACGGTCATACACATCATAAGCAATCCGGAAAACAGCCGATTCGGAATTGCCGTAACACACCTGGTACAGGCCTTCTTCTTTTATATCTGAAAAATCAAACCGGAGATAGTTATACCGTAAAAACTTACCCCAGTTTTCAGCAACTTCTTTCCGGACTTCTTCTTTTCCGTTTGCAGTAATTTTATAAAGAACAGGTATTTGGATGTCGGTATCTCTGTCATCCAGTTCAATAACAGCTATTTTAGGCTGATTCGGGTGATATCCAATCTGTGAAGTCTGTACAACCGGTTTATACAGCCAGTCTTTTTCTATACACGGACGAATAATCCAGCGGACAGCATTTACCGAAACACCAGCCGGAATTTCCGTACGAAGCACAAACCAACCATTCTAATGGTTCATCCGTCCATCATATAAAATTAAATCGCCTTTTTCCGATTCTATTTCAACTTTGTGGTAAGGATCATGCGGGTTCAATATAAATTTTTTCCCCTGTGCATAAGGCGCTGCAATAATATCATCTGCACGCATCGGATTATAAGTTTTTCCATCTCCCAGGAGTTGTTTTAAATCTGCTTTTCCATGCGGATTGAAATCTCCAATATAATCCAGGTTAGTTGGACGCGCTGTAGTCGGACCATTGACCTGTGCCGGAAATATTCCTGTTTGAGTATCCATTATCCAGGGTTTTCCTAACAAAGTACCCGGAAAAAATTCCAGGTTAAAACCTATTTTCGTTTCAAAGTGTTCCGGTACCGGCGTATCCAGAGCTACGGTAACAATAATTTCATCCCCTTTTGCTTCTACATGAATAGTATAATAAAATACATAATCTAAATGAATAAACGGATTAAAGCCAGCCAGATGTTTTTGCTGAATCCGGATAACTTAAGGTTACCTCTATTTTATTATTAACTTCATCTACTACTCTTTTACAAAGTACCGGAAGCGGTTGCCACTGTCCCGGAGAAGCTTCAAACCGGATATCTCCGTTAGCAGCCACCCGGTCACTGTTCATGACCAATGTTATTCCCCCCCTGATGGCCTTCCGGATAAATATCACTAAAAACCATTACATCCACTCCGCCATTTTTAAAATAACCGGAAGAGTTTAACTGAAACCCGTCTGCAGACACCGTAGAGAATAGTATGAAAGGGAAAAAATGATTAACAACACATTCTTCATATGCATGGTATTTTATATTATAAACAGGGCTTTTCAATTTTACAAGGTCTTTCCTGCATGTATTTATATAAAAAGTAGCCTGCGAAGCACCGCAGGATTCTTTCGCAGACTACTTGGGAATAATTTTACTAATGAAATTTAATATCCCGGATTCTGATCAGATTCCGAAATGGCATCATTGGTCAGAATTTCCTGGTAAGGAATAGGATAAAGTAGTAATCTATTGATATTACTTTCAAATGTACGGTAGGTATGCCAGTCATCATAGGCTTCGTCCGAACCCGGGGGAACCCCTGTATTTTTAGGATATTCAATATCCAGGAATTCATCAATAATACCCGAACGTTTCATATCATAATGCAAAGAATATTCCGCATTAAATTCATGCCGGCGCTCCATAGTCAATGCTACTAACCACGTATCTGCTTTATATCCTTTTTCTGCTTTGTATTGTGTATAATAGGTTTCTGCATCGGGAATTGTAACAATTGCATCATTAGGCAACATAGGTATCGGATAAGTCGGATCCATAATAGCCAGGCTATTATCTACTTCCAGCTTTCCAAAGGCTCTTTCACGTACTTGTTTGATGGTATTCCATCCGGTTGCAGCATCTCCGGTACGGAAGCAACATTCCGCATAATCAAGTAAAACCTCTGCATAACGTAAATGACGAATAGCAAATGGTTGATTAATTACGTTCCAATAATCCGCTTCCATACGCCAGTATTTCAGGCTGGAAATATTCGGCATATATTCCGAACCATGTTTTACATGCGTATAATTAGGGTCTCCGGAACCACCTAAGGTTTGTCCTGTAAACGGATTGGTTTCTCCTAACGCTACCATAGATGCTGCCCGGCGGCGATCACCATCTTCGAAAGAATTATAGCATTCCCAGGAAATAAAAAGAGATCCCCAGCCATTGTATTCCATGGAAGCCGCACAATAAACAGCGGTCATATAATGATCATCCTGCGGTCCCCAACCATTTACACCTCCCATATTATTTCCCCAGTCAGACCACATAACTACCGCGAAAATATCTTCTTCGGTCCATGCAGCTTCCGGGTCAAACAGATAGCTGTAGCAAGGAAGCAGAGAATAAGTATTACTCTCAATTACTTGTTTAAACAGGTTTTTTGCATCCTCATATTTTCCCTGGAACATTTTAGCAATTCCCTGGTAACTTAAACAAAATCCTTTGGTAATACGGCCATACTCACCATTCAGTGGTTTCCAGTCCAGGATATTTACGGCATACGCCAAATCCTCAATTACTAAATCCCAGGTTTCATCCTCCGTATCTGCACGGGGTTTAGATGGTGTATTCGAATAGTTTTCACCTGTTTGCAGCATAGGTAACCGGCCAAAATTCCGGGCCAGGTTTAAATAATTCCATGCACGTATAGCCCGGGCCTGTGCTTCCATAATTTTCTTTCCTGTCTCGCCCGCTTCAAATAAATTATTATCCATGTCTTCCAGGCCGGCCAGAAATGTATTACAACGGGTAATGGCCCGGTAATGACCCATCCAGAGAATTTTAAATTCATCACTACCGGCTGCCCAATCCTGTGTACAATAGGCTTTATCCCATCCGCTGGCCTGTGTATCCATTGATGGATGGTTCGCCAGTACAAACTGGGGTTTGAATCCCCACATAGCAAGGTCTACTCCTATTTCATCGAATGCGTCTTTTGTGGGATAAAATGTATCATAGCATCCTATCAGTCCGGCCTCTGCTGTTTCTTCATTCAGAAACATATAATCGCCCGGTAAAATATCATAATGATCTACTTCCAGGTAATCACTACAGGAGTTATTTGTCAGTAATACAAATCCTGCTAATAGAAATAAATATATTTTTTTCATATTGATTCTTTAGTTTATGAATTAGACAATTATCAGAA
>JAJBTP010000217.1 GCA_020860805.1 Tannerellaceae bacterium
GTATAGGGGCTTCCCGGTTCAACCGGAATACGGGATATATATTTCTTATAATGTTCTTTTTCATGTCTCCTAAATTCGTTATGAATAACTGAGATTTCCCAGCTGTGTTTATCCCCTTTGAAAGTATTTTGTGTATGTTTCCGGAAATCATTGTTAATACTAAAGATGGTTTTCATACCCGGTTGGAAGAAGCCGGAGTCTGTTCGTATAGTAATAGAAGTATCGGTAGTCCGTAACTTAATGATATGTTCTTTATCCGGTTCGATAGGAAATGAATAGTTTTGGATATTGTCTGTCCACGAGAACCAGATAGGTATGCTATCACATTCGATGACTTTGATTTCTTCCGGTTTATTCAAATAAATAGTAAAAGGGGCAAATTGTGTAATACCTCCGGGAGCTTCTTCTGTGTGGATAAACCATTTATCTTCTTCCGGATATAAGAAGCTATAAAAGGGGCGTGCATCCAATCCGGCTATTTTGTCCCATCTTTTTTTATGTATGAGAGGCATACTCCATTCCCGTTCGGGAATCAACTCATAGCGATAAATAGTTCTTGAATACGTTCCATGATATCCGTAATAGGGCAACGAGGTAACTGTATCATTTGTTTGTTTATTTACCGAAAAGACCAGAATGTCTGTGTCTTTTACCGGTTTACCATACAGGTCTTTTACGGTAATTGTTACATCCCTTTCTTCTCCCGGAGTCAGTTGTTCCGGTAAATTGGTTGTAATCCGGAGGTTTGTAGGCAGGGGATAGAATGCTTTTGAAACTTCTTCTACCGGGTCATTCCCAAAGAATACATCTACATACCGGGTGGTGTAATTCTTTTTTATCGGCTGACGGAAGGTTAATTGTTTTCCATTTCCCTTAGTAACAGCTGATTTTGAACCCTGGTATATATACCATACTGCATCCAGGTTATGGGGATTGGAAAGGGAGACCTGGAAAAATCCATCTTTTATTTCCCCTTCTATATCTATCTTATTCTCTGTTTCATCCGAAAGGGATGGGTATGTTTCTATTATTCCGGGTATTTCCGTGTAGGTAAATTGACTCCCCGCTCTTACTTTTCCGTTTTCATCCGACAGGCGGATTTCATAGGTACGATCCGGAGTTAGTTGTAAAGAGTCTGCCAGTATAAACTCTCCGGTAAAGCTTCTCGGCCGGGAGGGGATGACACTTATTATATCTGTATAGTTAGTTGTATCTCCTACCTGTAGGATTAAGTTATTTTGTATGGGTTTGTGTTTATAACCCAGTATATAGGCTTTGAAACGGACAGTGTCTCTCCGGGTAAATAGTTCTGTTGTTGAGTAATCAGGTAACTCTTGCCATCCCCTTTCGCTTTTATGCCGGGATTATATGGGTATATTTTTGTTTCAGTATTTTTTTCTACCTTAAAATAAGAGCGGATTCCATCCAGTTCTACTTCCATGTTGAAAAGATGAGGTTGGTACTCAGTAATATACGTCCGGGTTTGGGAGTCATAGATCGATTGTTGTACTTTTACCTTCCATTTGTCAGGCATAGTCACGTGTACATCTTCCCGGATGACTCCTTTTTTGTCCCTGATTTGTAGAATAAATTGGTTCTGAACGGGTAACACATATACCTGGTAAGGGGTAAATGACTGAAACCTGTATTTCATCATTCCCTGTTCGATTTTAATCAGAATAAAATGGCCGGCTTCCGGAGGATTTTCCCATGTATCCCGGAAAGTTGTATAGAGTGTTTTGCCGGCTTCCATAAACTTCTGGATGATATCGCTTGCTTTCTGCCGGAAAACCACTTCTTTCGCTTCTTCCTCCGTAAGCCGGAATACATAGGTATAGGGGATATCTGTCTGCTATTCAGTGGTACGTGTCTGTGTCTGTATAAAAGGAGAGCCTATCCATAGAAAGAGGAAGCCGTATAGTAGTTGTTTTATCATGGAATTGTATTTATTCAAAGTCTGCTATTTTTACTTTTCTCATATCATTCATCGCGTTGATTACCGGTTGATACATCAGTTCTACTTTGGCCGGGTTTAGATGGTAATTTCCGGTAAAGCGTGGCAGTAATTCTATTTCGAACCTGTAATTGCCTTTGTCTAATTTCCGGCAGAAAATTACCGTTTTTTCTTTAAAGTACTCCCGGTGTACCTCATTATAGTTATGTTGCTTTTTGGTACCATAGCTACAACCGGCCGGAATAGGTACTTCTACCATAATATATTCGGAATTGGATTGTTTAACCGCTACATTTACGATTAGTTTGACCGGTGTACCCGCCTGTAGTTCTTTTGGATGGTTTTCGAAGTGGGTATTTATTTCGAATGCATCTGTGGTGTACCCTTCTGTTTTCCGTTTATATATCCAGGCTGAATAGAATACCGGTAAACCGTCTTTCTTTTCGATGGTAAGTTTTTCACCATCCCGGAGAATCGTCTTGTATTGCAATGCCGTAATTTCCCGGTTCTCTTTTCCCTGCAAGGCGATTCTTGACGGAGTTTGTTCCGTTGCATTTTCCTGTAGTAAATCCGGAAGAATGGTAGAAAGAACGGTGGCTGCCTGATAGGTATTCCAGTAATTTCCTTTGGTGGATAAAATATACATTTGCATAGCTTCTTTCATAGCACTCATGATGGAGTCATTCCGTATCAGGCGGTAGGCAATCAGTGTGCTAGCCAGTGTGTTGGAACGCCAGTCAAGCGTTTTATAATCATCACAGTAGGTATAACCCAGACTAGAGGTATGGAGGTATGGGGTGAGATTATCTGTATCGAAAGGTAGTCCCTGCTGCCGGCGTATTTCCCATAAAAGTAATTTTTCTTTCAGATAGGACCGGTTGTTAGGGACTTTTCTACCGTTCTGGATGGTATACTCCTTTTCTTTTTCCTGTATGGTTTCTTCGAAGTAGGTAACAGCTTTTTCATAATCCTGTTGTATACCGCAAGCAGAAAGTGTATGTAATAATTCGATATCATTCAGGTTCGTACCCCAATTCCTGACAGTACGTATCTGCATGTAATCATTTCTGGCCCATTTCAGATTTACGTTTACTTCGTATCCGGCATCGGCTGCCATTTTGAGGGTTCGCAGGATATGGGCAGACATCCAGAAAGAACTGTTGTTGTCATTGCCCCACCATGACCAAAGTTGCTCTTTATTCTGATTTCCTGTCAGGCGCCGGATAATTTCGTTGACCTGTTTGTCGTATCTGAACGTTTCGCCTTTATATTGTTCTACATACATTTTATAACAGAGTAATCCGGCCAGCTTGGAAGCCAACTGTTCGTTGCAGGCGTATTCATATCCCATCAGATAGTGAGTAACATCCAGGTAGATATCCAGTGGTTTACCACTGATGTTGACATGGGTCCCTTCTCCCGGCAGGGTTTCAATTTCTATCTTTTCGCTGTTTTTCAGGATGCGTAGTTCACCGTTGGCAATGACTGTGCCGGCAGGAATAACAGGTATTTTCCGTTCTTCTCCGTCCTGGTATCCATCGTTCCGGGTAAAGAGGAAGGTGGTAGTCAGACTATCCGGCAGGGTAGGGTTCACCGGCATCCGTTGCTGCCAGAGTACTTCGAAGGTCACAGGTCTCTCCTGGATAGTATCTCCGTCGACAGTGTACTGGTACCGTCCGGTTATCTGTTTGTCCTGCGTATAATTCCGTATGGTGGCAGCTGCCCAGGCCGAGTCTCCTGCTACCAGGAACTGTGGGGTTTTAAGTTCGCCCATCAGTGGTTTGTATGATTTGATAGCCTGTCGCAAAGTGCCGGTTTGTAGTTTCCAGTCCATCGCATAGATAAGGGTACTCCACTGTGTAATATTATCCGGAATAGTGACTTTGAAGGAGGCTTTTCCTTTTTTGTCGGTATACAGAGCCGGTTCCCAGAACCCAACATCCGAGAAGTTTTTCCGTATTCCGCTTAGGGTAAGGAGTTCCTGGTAAAGCCGTTCTTCTGCTTGCCGGTCTGCCGGGTCATTATCAGGATTCTCTACGGTTTCTGTTGGCGCAGCTTCGGGCATCCGGCTTTCCTCGGATTCCCAGCCTCCACTCATCATGGCACCTGTTATAGATACTTTCCTGGTCGTTCCATACCCAATCACTACGACCTCTTCTATGGCTTGTACATCATCTTCCATCTCAATTTCTATAAAACTGTCCGGAAGTGCATAGGTTTCTACTGTTTTCATCCCAATGAATGAGAAACGAAGCCGGTAGGTATCCTGTAAAGGAATTCCCTCTAAACTGAGCATAAAGTTACCATCTAAATCTGATAGCACGCCTCTGTCTGACCCGACCACCGTTATAGTAGCTCCTATAAGAGGTTCTCCTGTCGTATCCAGGATAGTACCTTCTATCTTTTTCCCTTTTGTGTAGCTTTGGTAATAATATTCCCGGTGGTTCCCGGAATTGGAAATTGATTCCTGGATATTGGCTTTTGCCAGCATTTTATCCATTTCGACGGTCCATTGCAGTGATTGTTCGTTTACCGGTTGTATATCCTTGTCATGCATGTTGAGGATGATGCAACAACTGCTTTGAACAGGTATATTTCCGGCTTTCATGTATTCTCCGTTTTTGTATAATAGATAGATATCATACATCCCTGCCGGAATAGCTGTGTTTAAAGGCGTGCTTCTGGTAAATTCTTTGGGATGTACAATAGCTGTATCAGCTATCTGGTTGTGGAATATCATCCCTGTAATGGGACTATTTATCTCCTGTTGTTTTAATTTTGTCATAGAGAGTATGAGGTTAGGACGGTATATATGGAAACTTTCCGGTTGCCACAGTTTCTGTTCAGCAGTAATCCGGGCAACATGCCGGTGGATAGAATCAACTGTGATATGGTAATCGTGCAGGTTTTCCAGTTTATCTTCTTTCCGGAAGGTTAACTGACCGGGAATTTGTGGATCGGTAGCGTATTTGTATACTACATTCCCATCATATTCATACCGGTATCTTCCTGTATGCCTGTAGGTGATACCATCCATGTATGAAGTTTCTCCTTCGGGCACAGGACCTACTAATACGGAAGTCGGATTGTAACTGTTTGAACGGTAATGAACCGGATATATTTTCCGGCCTTGTTTCAGCCAGGTAAAGTGATCGGTATACCTGACCGGTATTTCTGAAGTCCGGGCACTATACCGGGCTTTTTCTTTTTCAGTAAATCCGCTGTAGGGGATTTTTACAACTTCTATTCCATCCCATTCCGGTAAATAATCCCGTTCCAGACTTAACACTGTTTTCTTTCCCGGTGCAAAACGAATTCCTTTTAATGTGATAATCCGGTCATGCAGCCGCAGGGAAATCGTATGTGCTCTGTATGCGTCGGCCGGAAACGAATAGCCCTGGATGTGATGTGTCCACGAAAACCAGATAGGTTCTTCATTTTGTTCAATGGCATAAATCTGTATGGATTTGCCTTCATGCATGACATAAGGTGCAAACTGAGTGACGCCATCCGGTGTATCTTCTGTATGGATAAACATCTTTTCCCGTGGATAGATAAAACGGTAGAAGTCAATGGTATCAAGTCTGGCATGGATATTCCAATAGTCGTATGCAAGGGGTATTATGGCTGTCGCTGTGCTTTTATATAGTTCGTAGGATACTTTTTCTTTCCGTCCTGTCACGGAGGGACCGTAATAAGGTAGGTCGGGCAGGTGACAATTGAGTAGTTTATTATATGCCATAGCGGTAAGGTCCACATAGGCAGCCGGTTTACCATAAATATCTTTTACCTCAATAGTGGCTTCTATTTCCTGCCCCGGATAGACTCTGTCCGGCAGATTGGTTTGAATTTCCAGGTGTTTCTCTGCCGGTGAGAAGGTCCGGTAGGTGGTTTTTTCCCTGTCACCTATACGATAGAATAATTCTACGTAATACATGGTATTCATTTCTGCCCGTTTGATGGTTTCGTTCAACGTTTTGCCAAACCCTTTTTTCAGTAAGGTTGGGCCTGCATACAGGTACCAGCTGAACTCCAGGTCCAGCGGATTATCTGCCTGTACGGTAAATTGTCCGTCAGCAAATCCGCCTTGTAAGGGAATATCGCCTGCTATCCGGTACAGGTCGGTTACCTGTGAAAGGTTGCGTTCCGGAATCCGGACGGTGTAGAGGTTCCGTGTCTGGTCGAAGGGTTCTTTATGAGGTAAGGTTATTTCTCTTCCTTCTTTTTCTCCGTCATAATACAGCCATGCTTTTTGTTCTGTTGATTTTCCTTTTTCCAGTAAATCAAACCGGACTGCATTGCCTTCCAATGTGTGTACGAGTTGGGTATAATCATAGTAGTAAGAGACGGTAAAGTTCTTCTTTAGAGGCTGATGGTCAAGCGTCCGGACAGTTACCTCAACGGTATAACTGAGGTTGGATTTTCCGAACAGGTAAGCGGGAATGACCAGTTGGGTAGGCCCGGTATTGTCCAGTAGCAGGTTTTCCTGTAGAATGGTGTCCGGAAGAATGTATATATCTTCAAAAACCTTTTTCCAACCCTCCGATAAAATACGCACTTCTACCCGTGCATCCGGAAGGGTCAACCCGTTGGCATCTTTTGCATGGATTTCAAGAATATTGTTTTCCGGGTGGAAATGGTTTGTATTGTGGAGTTTTATTTCGAGGTCGGTATCATATAATTCATAGTCTTCATACCGGAAAGAAGTAGAGGCTACTATCTGGCCCCTCCGGTCTTTTAAGTGTAAGGCATAGTTTTTGTCTAAATGGATTTCCAGTGAATCATGTAATAAGAACCCGGAGGCATAGTTGCCGGGATGGTTTGGTTTTACTTTTTGTAGTAGTTTCGTATCTCCGTATCCTTTATACAACCATACTTCTAATTCCTGGAAAAGCGGATTTTTACGACTATTTAACGCATAGGATTTGAAACGTACGGTTTCACCGGGTTTGTATTTGTTTTTATCTGTAATCATGTAACTGTAGAAAGAGGGACCTGCATCCCGGTTGTGCCACCTTCCGGAAGAATTTGTCCGGTAAGGGAAACTTTTAGACAAATCCAGGTAAGCAGTGAAACCATCCAGTTCGACTGTAAGAATTCGGTCTCTTGCCTGGCTGGTTTCTTCTACAGTATAGGTATGAGTCACCGGATCGTATTTCAACGGAGTGTCATAATAATCTGCATTATAATCCTTATCGACATCTACCTGTTGGTAATTTTTAATCCGGGCCAGGGCGTCTTTCCGTAGCTTATTATTCTTATCGACTACCTGTATGCTGAGCCGTCCATACTCCTGGATAAGGAAGATTTGAAAAGGAATGACCGGGGTATAGTGAAGTGTTACTTCGTTTTTATAGAGATTGGCGTATACAAAATGACCTTTTTCCGGTTGCTCTTCCCACTGGTCGGTAAAAGAAGCAATGGGACGTGGAGTAGTCATCAGTTTTACCAGTAAATCTTTTTCGTTTGTATACCGGAACAATTGTTCAACCTGTTCAGGATTCAACTCAAAGACAAAAGTACGTCCGGGAGAGAACTGCCAGTCTTTTGTTGTTGCCTGTCCCTGTACATAGGGGGAAAATAATAGTATTAGTAGGGTATAAATAATTGTTTTATACACGGTTAAATAATTCATTGTTTGTAGTTTCATACGGTTGATCATATCAAAGATAAGATTAAATTTAGTTATTAATAACCCATAGATAAAAAAAGGCACTAAATTCCATAAAGAGAGGTACATTTTTTTGTTTTTGTTTCGAAAGAGGGGATTTTGTAGGAGGGGGAGAAGGACTAAAAATAAAGCTACTATAATTTTTCAGTCGTACCTTCAGCACGCCCGGTTTATGTGTCTCTTTTACCTGGGACTTGTGCTCCAGGCTATATTCATGCGTCCCGGACGGGGCTTGATGTATCCATGTACTTTCCAGGGTGTGCACATGGATATCAGGGTAGTGGTTATTCCATGTCGGCTATTTTTATTTTTTTTATGTCGTTCATTGCGTTGATGGCGGGTAGATACATGAGTTCTACTTTGACCGGGTTTATATGATACGTTCCGGTGAAGCGGGGTAACAAATCAATGCTAAAGGTGTATGTCCCTTTTGAGAGTTCCCGGCAAAAGATAATTGTTTTTTCCTTAAAATACTCCCGGTGTACTTCGTTGTGGTAATACTGGTTTTTAGAAGCATAGCTGCAACCAGCCGGAATGGGTACTTCTATCATGATGTATTCGGAATTTTCCTCTTTTACATCCACCTGTACGATTAATTGTACAGGTGTCCCTGCTTTTAGCTCGGTATTATTCCCCTGAAAATGAGTTGTGATACTAAATGCGTCTGTTGAGTAACCTTCTGTTTTCCGTTTATATTGCCAGGAAGAATAGATAACCGGAGCACCTTCTTTCTTTTCGATAATTAGTTCTTCACCGTTTCGTAGAATACTCTGGTATTCCATTTCTGTTACTTCCCGGTTCTTTTTTCCGGAGAGAGTTAGACATACAGGTGTTTCTGCAGTACTGTTATCTGCTATTAAATCGGGCAGCAGCGTTGATAGTATGTTGGCTGACTGGTATGTATTCCAATAGTTTGTCCGAGTAGATAGGATATACATTTGCATGCCTTCTTTCATACTACTTAAAACAGAATCATTCCGTATCAGGCGATAAGCGATCAATGTTTTTGCCAGTTTGTCTGAACGCCAGTTGTCTTTTTGGTTATCATCACAATAGTATTGCCCTGTATTTGTTTTATGCAGGTAGGGTTTGAGAATCTCTGTATCAAAAGGTAAACCTTGTTGCAGGCGTATTTCCCATAACAGCATTTTATCTTTTAGATAAGACTTTTTATAAGTTCGTTTTTCTTTTTCTCCGGCTTCTTCTAATTTCCGGATGGCATCTTCAAAATATTCGACTGCTTTTTCATAATCCTGTGGTAGCCCCCATTGAGAAAGCGTATGTAGTAATTCGATGTCATTAATGCCCGGTTGACGATAAGAGAGTGTTTCCATATAGTCATTTTTGGCCCATTTCAGTGATATGTTTACTTTGTATCCGGCATCAGTAGCCATTTTTAATGCTTTCAGAATATGGGCTGACATCCATAAGGAGCTATCGTCTGTTCTGCCCCACCAGGACCAAAGCTGTTCTTTATTCTGGTTGCGTAGTAAGCGGCTGATAATTTCATGGACTTGTTTGTCGTACCGGAACCGTTTTCCCTGGGATTGTTCCGTATACATTTTATAGCAGAGTAAACCGGTCAGTTTGGAGGCCAGTTGTTCGTTGCAGGCATATTCGTAGTCCATCAGGTAGTGGGCTACTTCTTCGTAGATGTTTAGGACATTTCCTGTGATGCGGACGTGTGTTTCTTCACCGGGTTTGGTTGAAAGGTGTACCTGTTCGCCGTTTTTCAGGATACGTAAATCACCATCAGCAATTTTTATACCGGTAGGAATAACAGGAATAGTACGTTCCTCCCCGTCTTTATAGCCATCGTTGCGGGTGAAGAGGAAAGTAGTAGTCATACTATCGGTTGTTACCGGGTGCATAGGCATCCGTTGCTGCCAGAATACTTCCGGCGAAATGGTTTCCTGCCGGATGGTATCTCCGTTTATAGCATATTGGTAATATCCGTTTATTTGTTTATCCTCTGTATAGTTTCGTATAGTCGCGGCCGCCCACGCCGAATCGCCTGTTACCACAAACCGGGGTGTTTTGAGTTCGCCCATAAGGGGTTTATAGGATTGGATAGCATGTCGCAGAGTTCCCGTCTGGAGTTTTTGATTCATGGCATAAACTACTGTGTTCCACTGGGTGATATTATCCGGGATGGTTACCCTGAAGGAGGCTTCCCCCTGCTTATCTGTGTAGAGAACCGGTTGCCAGAACCCTACGTCCGAGAAATTACGGCGCAGCCCACTTAGGGTTAGTAATTCCTGATAGAGCCTGTTTTCTGCCTCTCTGTCGGTCAATTGCCAGGCAGGAGCAGAGGCGGGTACCTGATAGCTGTCACTGCTCTGTGTTATGCCTATGGCTGCAGCATAATCCAGTCTTTTCTGGGTACCATACCCTATTACTATTACCTCATCCAGTAGCATGGCTTCAGTGTCCATAGTAGCCTGCACATAGTTACCGGCAGCAGCATTTATTTCAAGCGTATTGAATCCGATAAAGGATATATTTAATCTGTACATATCTTTTACAGGTAATCCTTCCAGGTTCAGAATAAATTTTCCGTTTGTATCTGTTATAGTACCAAAGTTAGTACCTGCTACAAGTAAAAAACAACCGGTAAAAGGATCTCCTTCTGCATCTGTTGCGATTCCTTCGATAGTCCTGGCATTGGTTCCGGCATGCAGGTTTACCGGTTGATAATACTTTTCAAGGGTACTGGTCTCTTCAGTAGGGTTATCTTTTTGATAATTAATCCACACTTCTGTTATCTGAGAGAGCCATTCACCGGATATATCGTTGGCCGGATGTATCTCTTTATTTATCATATTGAGCCGTATATAACAGTTTTCCTGAACAGGTATATCTTCTATTTTCCGGTACTCACCATTCATATAAAACAGGTATATATCGTACATACCAGCCGGAAGGGATGTATTCCGGCTGTTGTTTTGGAGCATTTCTTTGGGGTGGACAGTGGTAATATCTGAATTTTTATCATAGAAAGCCACGCCTCCAATCCGGCTTTTTATCTTTGTATGAGATAAATCCAGATGTAGTTTTAGTCCGGGTCTCCACAGGGTAAATTCTTCTGGTTGCCAGTACCATAGGTTGGATTCCTCTTTTCCGGCCAGGAACCGTTGTATGGAATCCGCTGTGATGTGGAATTCATGGACATGTAACAGATTATCCTGTTTAGAAAATTTCAATTCACCGGGAGTCGTTGTCTGGAGTGAATATTTATACACGACAGTAGGTTCATATTCATACCGGAAGCCTCCGGTATGTGTGTATTCAACTCCTCCCCGGTAGGAGGTTCGTCCGGGTGGAAAGGGACCGTAAAGAACTGTTCTATTCTCCTCGTTGTTCTGCCGGTAATAAACCGGATAGATTTTATCTTTTTGTTGAAGCCAGGAGACATTCACCCCGCTGTGTACCCGGATTTCAGAGATAAAGTCTTTGTATTTGAGTATTTCTTTATCTGTAAGATAATATCGTTCATGGTTTTTGTTTCCACTCTGGTTGGGCATTTGTATTTGTTTGACCTGTTCCGGCAGGTAATCCCGTTCCATACTGATAAGGGTCTTTTTTCCTGGTTCGAAGTGTATCCCTTCGAGGGTCAATACCCGGTCGTGTAATCGTAAGGTGAGGGTATGAAAGGAGTGGGGTGTGGCATTTTCTACCGGAAAGGAATAGCCCTGCTGATGGTAAGTCCAGGAAAAGAACAGAGGTATACCGTCACATTCAATAGCGTAGATTTCGAGGGCCTCTCCGTTGTGCATTACATAAGGGGTAAACTGGGTAATCCCGTCCGGTGTATCTTCCGTATGTATAAATATATTTTCCCGTGGATAGGCGAAACGGTAGTAATCAAGCGTATCCAGCCGGGCATAAGCATTCCAGTAATCATAGGACAGAGGTATAGTAGATGTGGCTGTCAGCTGTTCTCCTAACTCATAGGAAGCTTTCGCATGTCTGCCTATAACAGGTGGACCGTAGTAGGGTAAATCAGATGGATTATAGTTTAACAGTTGATTGTAAGCCATTGCTGTAAGGTCTGCTTTGGGAACCGGTTTTCCCTGTATATCTTTGACCTGGATCGTGGTTTCTATTTCCTGTCCGGGATAGACTCTGTCCGGCAGGTCAGTTATAATTTCCAACTTTTTAAGAGCAGGTGTAAAAGTTCGTCCGGTTCGCTCTTCTTCCTCTCCTAAACGGTAACTAAGCTCCACGAAATGAACGACATCCATTTCAGGATCCGGGATGGTCTCGTCCAGTTCTTTCCCATATCCTTTTTTTAACAGTCTGGAACCTGCATATATATACCAGTTGAATATTAAGCCTAACGGATTATCCGCTTTGACGGTAAAATTACCGGGTGATAAACTTCCTGTTATATCTAATTCATTTACCAGTGAATAGGGGGAAAGGCTTTTAGAAAGATGGAGATCCAGAATATGTATTGTATATCCTTTCCTGAACTGTTCAAAGGGTTCTGTATGGGGTAATCTGATTTTTTCCTGGTACTTTTATCGTAATCAAAATGTATCCAGGCATCGCAAGCTTCGGGTTTGCCTTTTTTTAATAGTTCGAATTTCACCTGGTTACCTTCCAGAGTGGCTTTTATTTCGTTGTGTGAATAGTAGAAGGTTATCGGTAAGGTGTTGGAGAGGGGTTGATGGTCGGGGGTAGAAACAGTTATTTCTATCTGGTACTCCAGGTTTGCTTTTCCAAACCAATAGGCGGGAACCGGGAGTTGTGTTGGTCCCTCGTTGTCCAGTTGAAGGCTTTCTCTGAGGATTGTATCGGGTAGGATATAACAATCTTCATACACGCTTTTTATATTCCGGGCAGTGATACATGTTTCCGCATGGGCATCGGGTAAAGTAAGTCCGTTGGCATCTATGGCGTGTATTTCAAGTACATTGTTTTCAGGGTGATACTGTATGGGCGACTGGAGCTTGACTTGCAGCTTATTATCAAATAACTCATACTCTTCATACCGGAACCAGGTAGAGGCTACTATTTTCCCTTTTTTGTCTTTTAGCTGAATATAATAATTTTTATCCAGCGTAATATCCAGTGAGTCGGTCAACTCTATTTCCCCTGTGTAATTGCCCGGGTGGTTGGGCTTTATTTTACTAATAATGTTTCCCTGGCTATAAGTTTCAGAGAGCCATACGTTTAAGGGTTCATGCATAGGATTTCTGCTACCGGATAAAGCATACGATTTAAAGCGGACGGTTTCTCCCGGTTTGTATTTGTTTTTATCCGTAACCAAATAACTGTAAAAGGAAGGGATGGAGTTTCCCCATCCACCGGAAGAACTGTACCGGTACGGAATATTTTTATATAGTTTCAGGAAAGCAGTAAAGCCGTCCAGCTCAACAGTCAGTATCCGGTTCCGATTGCGGCTGCTTTCTTCCACATGGTAAGTTTGGGATAGCTTATCATAGGGTACCGGTGTATCGTTGTAGTCTTTATAGGGTTTATCTTTTTCTACCAGCTGGTAGTTTTTTATCCGGACTGTAGCATCGTGGCGAAGATTTCCTTCTACATCTATAACCTGTAGGGTGAGCCGCCCGTATTCACTAATCAGAAAAACCTGGAAAGGAATGGCCGGGGTATAATGGAGTGTCACCTCGTTGCGGTGAATTTTAGCATATACAAAGTGTCCCTGTTCCGGGCGTTCTTTCCATTCATCTGAAAATGAAGCGATGGGCCGGGGCTGTGTCATGATTTTAGCCAGGTAGTCGTTTTCGTTTTGGTAGCGGAAAAGCTGGTCTACCTGTTCCGTACTTAAGTCAAACACAAAGGTCTGGACAGGACCTAACTGCCAGTCTTTTGTGGTACTCTGTATAAAGGGAATACACAAAAGGAAGAAAAGGAGTAAAACGGTTATTCTATAGGTGGTTAGATTTTTCATTATATCGTGTTATACGGTTGAAAATCTAAAAATACAATATTCTGATAAATAACCTGTATGTTTGGACGCTTATTTAAGTTTTACCAATTATCTAAAGAACTTACCTGCGTGTAAAACCAGTAAGAGAGTTCTTTGTAGTGGTATTTTTTGAATAAGGAACCGGGAAAGAGGGCCTGAGTAGACATTTTTTTGAATCTTTTCCTGCGTATGTTGCAGGCCGGTGTTGTAGACGGAGGCAAACCACATTAACTGGGCTTTTGTTGTAGGGTAGTTTTTGTATTTTCGTTTGGTAAAAATTGTAAATAAGGTTAGATATCGGATTTGCATTTCCCAATTTTCAAGTCTTTTTACTCTTTCTACCCGTTGGTCACGTTTGGTTCCGCCTTTAGGAAGAAGTTCAGCAAAGTATGGGATGTATTGAAGGTAAGGGTCTTTTAAAAGTTCGTTCTCCATGTATTCAGCAAAAGAGGGTTTCATCTGGAAGGGACCGATAGAGAAATTGGCATAACCGGTTCCTAATCTTACATATAGGGTTTTTAATGCAAATGTTTCGGCTGCATCCTGTATTTCTGAATAGCGGGATAGTTCGGGGACTACCAGTGCGAATAAAAATTAACCAGATACTACGCAATAAATATCTGCTTCCGAAAAGTAATCCATATGTTGTTCATAAAACCGGAAAGCCTGCCTGCAACCACCGGGTACATCTTCCCGGTAAGGATGTGCATGGAGTAGGGGACAAAGAAAGATAGCCAATAAGGTCCATCCCGATATCTGTATAGATCTCTTATTTATCGAGTAACAACTCATATTTTACCAGTGAAATGGTTTCGTATCCATATTCGAATTCTATACCTGTCCATACAAAGCTGTGATTATTGGGATTATAATTCAGTTGGGTAGGCGTACAATTTCCATATTTCTCACCATTTACAGTCACATAACTATCATACCAGTTTGCCTCCAGTTGATATTTTCTATCCGGACTATAAATTTCAACTACGCCTTCCCGGCTTTCCAAATCAGATAGGTTGTCTTTAGAAAAGGGTAGCTGATCTTTCTGCCAGGCGGAATAGGGGTATGTATTCCCATTTTCACAGATAAAAAGATTTTCGTTTTTGCCGGTATAAAATCCATATTTATAGCTTCCGTCTGCGTTCAGGTATGAATATTGTGCATCCATGTCCAGTCTTTTAAACGGTCCTTGTATTTCACCATTTATATTAACATAGAACTGATGTTCTTTTCTGTAACCAAACATATATTTGTCATCTGCAATAAATAAACTTTGACCCACTACACTTTTTGAATAAGATTCATAAGGTCCCCAAAGGGAATCTCCTGTTGCAACGTAGTAAACTTCCTCAAAGGATGACTTTTTCTCCTGGTATGAATAGATGTATTCCCCTGAATCCTTTATTTTTGCGTAAATAATCTCTTTTTGTCCGATGGATATAACCTCTCCGTTAATAT
Organism: Tannerellaceae bacterium; assembly: GCA_020860805.1. GTDB lineage: Bacteria > Bacteroidota > Bacteroidia > Bacteroidales > Tannerellaceae > UBA4116. Next base: position 15,019 of record JAJBTP010000217.1, read on the forward strand.
TGAGGTAGTTGGTATTGTTCTCTTTTGTATAGTAGGCATATATGTAATTCCCATTCGGTGACATATCGTATGCACTATCCCAGGATTTAGTCTTTTCATAAGGGCCATGTATTTCCCCGTTTATATTAATGTATTTTTTCTGATCATGGCCCTCAGCTTTGTACATAAATTTTCCCGGAGCCGGAAACAGTACTCTGTTTTCTGAATATCTGTAAGGTCCATAATCTATTCCGTTTATATGTAAATAGAAGGGATATTCTATTTCTTTGTTAGCGGTATAACTAAATCCATAATCATTGGAAGGAGTAAGATATATTTTCCCTACGTATCTGTAAGGTCCCCATTTGGTATTATTATGATTTACCATCCTATCTCCACTGGAACTATACCGGAAGATATAGTTGTTGCCTTCTGTCTGTCCTCCCTGAGCATGGGGAGAACCGTCTTCATATGGACCGTATGTCTTTCCTTCTATTATTTCATACCAATAGCCTTCTTTCAGAAAGGCATATCCAAATTGTTTTTTCTCCTCTGATAGTGTAAACAATTTTGCTTTTTCAAATGGGCCGGCAATTTGACTGTTCTTCCCGGATGAAACCCACCATCCCTCTGAATTTTTGTAAGCATACCAATAGAACAACTCTCTTTCTGTTGGTATTCTTTGCTTATTCATCTCTACGGCAGTCAATCTTTGTAGTTCGTTATAAGGACCTATTATGGTTCCGAAAAGATTCATATACGAACCATCTGTTGATTGATATGTATAACAGTAACCGTCTGGTTCTTCCACTTTTAGGTAATCTATATCGGCATCATATTCAATATCTGTTTTTTTACCGTTAAAAATAAAGAACTGCCTCTCCTTATTATCTTTTATCATAGCAGCAAAGTTTTGGTTATTACCGGTCAGCATTGCATGATATTCATTATACATCAGTTCTTCACCTTCTTTTAATGTATATAATATGGTCTTTGTGAGATTACCTTCACGGGTTATGATTGGTTTGAAGAAAAAGGGGTCATCCTCTTCTATTTCTTTCTCTGTATCCGTAGCTATCGTTATTTCCTGATGGGGTATATATGTTGTGTATTCATCTTGCTCTTTGTCCGGAGTGAAAATTAAATATACACTACCGGCCAGGGATGTAACTATCAAAACTAACAGCAGGATATATTATAC
>JAJBTP010000014.1 GCA_020860805.1 Tannerellaceae bacterium
CTTGTTATCTCTCTTTTTGTAAGCTGTCATTTGACAGCCGGAGATTTTGTGGTGAAGGAGTATAAATATAGTGGCTTTTACCCATTGAGTAAACCATTCCTGGCTGATAGCCTGGATGTGAATGCTAAAAAGTTCTCAGAAAAAGAATTAATAAAGACTACTGTCCCTTTTACAGCGGTAACGCAATCCCATGAAATACTTTCTGCGGATTCATCCGGTGAATTGGTTTCACCTTCCGGTACTGGGTGCGGATTACATCTTTTCTCTTTCACTTTATTAAGTGACAGGTATACGGATGGAACATTAAACGTGATTACGGATCCTGATTTAGTAGAGGTTTATATTAATAATAAGAAACAGGCTCTGAAAGATGGTAAAGTAGAGTTAACACTTCAGCCATGGGGGTACACTATTGTCTTGAAATGCCTTTCGGCCGGAACCGGAACTCAGACTATAAAATGTCATTATATACCAAAAACGGATGCTATAGTAACTGCTTCTGTCAGCCGGGAACGGCTGTATACACTTAATGATGTGACGGATGGGAAAAGAATACAGTCAGCTTCTATCTCTCCGGATGGGAAATATATTATAACAACCTATCTGGAAGTATTTCCGGGAGGAGATAAGAAACGGTATAGTGAGGTAACAGAACGTATCAGCCGGCAGATGATTGCACGTTATGACGGCAGTGCTGCTGATATTCGATGGATGCCTCGTTCGAACCGTTTTTATTATATCCGTCGTAATATGGAGGGGCGTGAATTGGTTTCGGTTGATCCGGCAACCCATTTGGAAGTTGTTTTATCAACGAATTTACCGGAAGGTAATTTCCGTTTTTCTCCAACAGAAGATTATTTGTTGTTTACTATTCAGGAAAAAGGTCCGGAAGAGCGGAAAGACCTGCAACAAATTCTGGAACCGGATGATCGCCAGCCCGGATGGCGTAACCGGAGTTTTATCCATAAATATGACCTGGCAACCGGTGTTTTGCAGCGGTTGACCTATGGATACACTTCGACCTTTATTAATGATGTGTCGGCTGACGGGCGTTACCTGTTATTTAGCTGTATGGATGGTTTCCTGACAGAGCGTCCTTTCAGGAGGCTATCTCTTTATTGTATGGATTTGCAGACGATGCAGACTGATACCTTATTTAAGAGTGCTAAGTTTATCAACAGGGCGCTTTTCTCTCCGGATGCCCGGCAGTTGCTGATTGCCGGTTCAGGAGATGCTTTTGAAGGAATTGGTTTGGATATTAACGAAGGCCAGATATCCAATACCAGTGATGGCCAGCTGTTTTTATATGACTTGTCAGATAAAAGTGTAATTCCACTGACTCAAACTTTTAATCCATCAGTCGAACGCCAGGTGGTATGGAATAAAACAGATAACCAGATTTATTTTCTGGCTAAAGACCAGGATTATGTACGGTTATATACGCTTAAACCCGGTAACAAACAGATTACAGCTTTGCAGGTACAGGAAGATATCGTACAGGATTTTGATATAGCGGCTGCTGCTCCGGAGATGGTTTATTTTGGCATGAGTATTTCTAATTCAAACCGTTTATACAGTTACAATACAAAGAAACATACTTTTGTTTGTATCGCAGACCTTTCAACTGAGATATTAAAGGATGTCAGATTAGGTGAAACGCATGACTGGAATTTTGTGTCGGAAGCAGGAGATACAATTTATGGACGCTATTATTTGCCCCCTTCATTCGATCCTGCTAAAAAATATCCTTTGATTGTCAATTATTATGGTGGTACTACTCCTATAGGGCGTGGACTGGAAAGCCGTTACCCGGCTCATGTATATGCCGGATTGGGTTTTGTAGTATATATTCTTCAACCCAGTGGGGCGACTGGTTTCGGACAGGAATTTTCAGCGCGTCATGTCAATGCCTGGGGTAAACGGACTGCTGATGAAATTATAGAAGATACAAAGAAGTTCTGTGAAACCCATTCGTTTATCAATAAAGAGAAAGTGGGATGTATGGGGGCTTCATATGGAGGTTTTATGACTATGTATCTGCAGACAAAAACGGATATATATGCCGCAGCTATGTCTCATGCCGGTATTAGTGATATTACCAGTTACTGGGGTGAAGGATATTGGGGATATTCGTATAGTGCTTTAGCCAGTGCGGATAGTTATCCCTGGAATACGAGGGATATGTATACATTGCAAAGTCTTTTGTTCAGTGCGGATAAAATAAATACTCCTATATTATTCCTGCATGGTGTAGCTGATACGAATGTACCCATAGGGGAGAGTATTCAGATGTTTACTGCTTTAAAACTATTAGGTAAACCCACTGTATTCGTCCAGGTAGAGGGAGAAGACCATCATATTTTGGATTATGATAAACGGATACGCTGGAATCATACCATTTATGCCTGGTTTGCCAAATGGCTAAAAGACCAGCCGGAATGGTGGGATGCTTTATATTCTCCAAAGAGTTTATAAATATCCTGCAATAATAAAAATATAGAGTCCTAAACGAAAAAGTAGCATTTGTTGCTGTTTAAAATGTTATAATCCGGTATTATAAGTAGGATTGCCCGCTCGGGGAAGTGGGTTATAGTGTACACCATAGGAGCTACTGGATGTACACCATAAATCCACTTGAGTGTACATTGTAGAAATGTTTAGGTGTACACTCTGACATACTTTAGCAAGCAGAAAAATTTATCCGGAAGCAAGGCTACCCCTACTTTATCCATTGCATAAACCTACTTTCGTATAGTAGTTATCAGACTAAAAAACACAAGCTGAATGCGTGTAGGTTGAAGAAAAGCGTGTATGTTCTATTTTTAATCATACACGCTTTAATGTTTTGTTTGTTAAATACTTAAGTCTAAGTGTGTAGGTTGTGTATGTTTTTATTGATTTTATTCAGTGTATACTTGTACTAATCCTAAGCGGAAGGTTTGAGTATTGTTCCAGGTTAGGGTTAGTTGGATGTATCGGGCTTCTATGGGTTTGTAGGGAACGATGTATTGATAACCTGATTGGGTTGTCATTTCATCTAAGGTGGTAGTTCCCCATTCGTCATAGTGTTGTCCGTCTGTGCTGGTGGCTACTTTTACTTCGGCAAAGCGGTTGGAGGCATTGCTGGATGCACTTCTGCCGTATAACCGTATTGCGCTGAGGTTGATAGATTCCTGCATGTTTATTGTCAGGGTAACCGGTTGCTCATCAAATCCCCAATAGGAGTTTGTGCTGGTAGAACCATTAAAAATCTGTTCCCAGGAACCGCCGGAGGTATTTTTATCTGCGGTAGCTATCCAGTTTGTATAATCTGTAATGCGTTCTCCGATGCTATTGATAGCGGCATTCTTTTTAATAAGTCCGTCCTGTTCCTTTACAGTAACAGTCATATATACTTTATTGTATTCCGTATTGATGGCTGCATGGCTTCCGGAAATAGCGGTGATTTCTGCTATTGCCAGGTATTCTCCTGTTGCCAGTCCGGAAAGTTTGCTGTCCTCAATGGAAAGGATAACCGTATCTTCTGACTCTAATTTACCTGCCGGAATAGTAATGTTTTCTTTCAGGTTTACTATTCCCTGGGGAAAGGTGGTATAGGCGGTTTCGTATTTTTCATTAAACTCTTTCACATACGAATCGTTTAATGCCAGTGTAACTGCCAGGTCGTGTTCCGGAGGTAGGGTGCTACTGATATGGAAGGTTGCTTTACCTCTCCGAAAACTCCGAAAGGGGTTTGCATACTTTCAAATTCATACGTATTGGCCGGTCGGTTTACCGGACTCCAGTCCTGTGTATTAATAAAGACTTTGGCGGTGCTGTCACCTGTTACGTCATATACTTCGTCATTACTACAGGACTGGAATATGCCTGTTATTATTAAAATAACCGGGCAGAGAAAATATTTTAGTTTAAATAGTTTATCCATTGTCGTATTTGTTTTTGTACCTGTTATTGTGCACATTTATTAATATCGTCCAGAATCCAGCTGACATAGTTGCTTTTATCGAAAGGTGTCATTTCGCCGTTTCCGGTATCCCTGTAGGTTTTTGACCAGTCTATATCATACCCGTGTTCGGTTTTGTCATAGAAAATATGTCCTTCGCCTTCATCAAATTTCCAGTATGCTACTAATCCTTCTGCCTGTGGGTCAACGCCACAAAGTCCCAGGCGTAATTCACTGGCAGAAAGGGCACGGTTCCATACCCGTGCTTCTGCAATACGTCCGTTGAAATATTGTTTGGAGGGGTAGCTTTCCCATGACATGCCTAATTCCAGGCGTTGGAAGGTACATTCGGCTGAACCACTCATTTCGCTGTCTTTTACTCCGTCTACATACATAATAAATTTACTGCCGTCGTAGGTCAGGGAGATGGTATACCATTTTTCCGTACTGAAACGGGTATTGGAAATTAGTCCGCCTCCCGGATTAATCCATTGGAGGGAGTTGATATCCTGTCCGTTTTCACCGAAACGGAGCATATTGGAGTTGGATTCATCTTTAGCGGTGAAGCTACACAGGCGGCTGATTTGCTCAGGGGTTGTATGCCAGGCATTGATATAGCATTTGATTTCGTAAGTATAGTTGGTTAAATTGACAGCCAGTTCATCCGGTGCAATGTAATTACTATACAGGTTGGGGTTATTCATATCTAATGACCAGAATTGCATAATCCGTGAAATACGCAGGTAAATAGTGCGGGAAGATTCCAGTACATCCATATCTCCTCCTTCTACTTCCCGGATAGTAACCGGTATAACATATACTCGTCCATCTATCAGGTGGTCGGTGGATATGACTTTGACTGTAATTCCTGTAGAACCTGCTGAGCCTGCTTTTATTATTCCTTCATTTCCTTCTATTTGTATGGTGTTGTCGGGAACCGGGTAGTAGCTGGTTTTATTAACTGTATTATACGCCTCAACCAGGGAGGGGTCATGGGCAAATTTTATAATTACATCTTCTGTTGCTTTGGTGGTAGCTGAAGCGGTAACTGCATAGGAGGAAGGGGTATCTTCCACCACAAATTTCACAATCGGGTCAACTTCTGTTCCGGTTACCAGAATGGCACTTCTGTTGTAATCGAATTTATCCCCTTCTGAGCAGGCTGTAATCATGCAAAGGATACATCCTGTCAATAGTAAACTGAAAAATATAGTTGTTTTCATATCTATTCTTTCTTTTTCGTTTTTTATTTTACCGGATGGCTGGGTTGGCTATCTGGATGGTACGGCGTATGTTGTAATAAGGAATACCTGTTTTAGAATAATAATCACGGTCGAAATAAAAGGCACCGTATCCGGCTTTCTTTCCTTGCGTAGGATTCCACCGTGCCATTCCTTCCAGTGAATACATTTGTGTTCCGTCAGTAGTAAGTTGATTACCGTCTACTTCTGTAAAGGGTGACCCTCCGTTTTCATACCAGCTACCGAAATTTTCTGTTACGATAAATTTGGTGGTAGGTGCCCAGCTGATATTATCGTAGTAGGTTTGTAAGGTAGCTGCTGAATGAGCTGTGAATCCTTGTGTATAAGCTTGCCGGATAAAATAGTTGACATAGGGTTCGGTTTCCGGCAGTGGGTATTTGTTGTAAAAGTCTACACACAATAATTTGTCCGGGTATTTTCCTTTCGGTCCGAAATATTGTCCGATGTATTCCACCATTTTTGTGAAGTTTTCATCCTGAAGCCAGTCACCTTCCGGTTCGTAGTCCAAATCAATACCATCCAGTTCTGCGTCTAATACCTGGTCAATCAGGTATTGTGCATAGACGGCAATACCTTCATCGTGCTGGTTTTCCCGTAAATCGTATTCCGTACCATCTTTTAGTGTAATGACATGGTTCATGCGTACGATAGTAGGAGCAATAAAGCGGGTTCCTTTCACTTTCTGGACAAACCGCATGTCTTCATAAGCTACCGGTGCATAATCCGGGCTGTTGGGGTCGTTGCTGGGGATTCCCATCCAGAGGGAACAGATATCCAGACTATCTGGCAAGCCGATAATACGTTCACCCCAGGATGCCGGGTCTTTGTATCCGTCTACTCCTTCGAGTGGTGCATAGGCTGCATACCAGCCAAAACAGAGGGTATGGTCTGATTTTTTATAGGCACGCAGGTTTTCATAATATTGTTCGTCGTATGTTTTTTGGTTTTAATATCTCTAATGCTTCGGCATCTGTATCACATCCATTTATAAGGAATGTCATGCAGGCAAGAAAGAGTAAACCTGTTATTTTAATTTTCATTGTAGTACAATTTAGAAGTTAAAGCTATTTATTTCTTATCCCACCAGAGACGTGTTTCACCATTGTCCTGTCCGTTGAGTTTGGCAATACCTGTCTGTACTCCCCGGATATTGTTATTATATTCGGATTGTGGATAGGGTATGCGGCCGTATCTGGGTGTTGGTGTCAATCGTTCCGTTACTGAAGTTGCTGACAACCGGTAGAAGTTTCGGATAGCCTGTACGGCGGAATTCAGCCCAGCCTTCCGGTCCGTCCGGATATATAGCTATCCATTTTTGAGTAATGATGCGTTCCAGTTTTGTTTCGGTTGACGCATTATTGTCCCATGCGATAGTAATAGTACTGGGTGCTGACACGGTTCCGTAGTCTGAATTTTCTACATTATCAATAAATCGTATGGGGGTCTTTGTATTATTGGTAATATAATTATCTGCGCCGGAAACTCCGTTTTCTTCAAATGAAACGGTAATACCCCGTTCGTACATTTCCTGTGCCATCGTTGGGGCTAACCAGCCTCTTAAAGCGGCTTCCGCACGTAGGAAATAGGATTCGGCGGCAGTCATCCAGACAATTTCCGTATTGCTTTCATCCATATTCAGGTTGGAGATGTTTTCTCCTACATATTTAGACCATACGGTTGATTCTATTCCTATACGTACTCCGTGATATTTACCATCTGAAATAGCGGGTGTGAAATAGACGGCTAACCTGGGGTCTTCGTATCCGTTCATATAGGTATCCATAGAGGCACTCATCCGGGCTTCTCCTTCATTGAAGTTATAGGGCAATTTCATGTAAAGGATGATGATATACCAGGTTGGAGGAGTGTTTGAGGCTTGCCCGTTCATTTTTATCTGAGATAAAGCCTATCGGGTTATCCAATGATTTACGGGCTTCTTCCTGTGCTAATTGTTCATCTGCATAGACTATTCTTAATGCCAGGCGCAGGCGTAGTGTGTTGGCAAACTTCACCCATTTGTTTACATTTCCGCTGTACACTAAATCGTATTTTTCCAACAGGGTTGCGGTTGGGTTGGCCTGTACAAAGGCTGTCAGTATGCCTATTGCTTCATCCAGTTCTGTAAAGAATTGTTTGTAAACATCTTCCAGGCTATCATAATCGTTTTGTAAGGAACCACTTCCGTAATCGCAGTAGGGGATAGGCCCGTAGGCATCTGCTACCCGGTGCATGGCTTCTACTTTTACTACTGTGGCAAGAGCTGCTACTTCATGAATGCCTTGTTCGGTTGTTACCTCAACAATGGATTGCCAGGCCGGCATGACACTGGCGAATCCGGAGGTGAACGTTTTTTCAATCCAGTTGGTTACGAATGAATAGGTGCCGTTATGTACGCCTCCGTACCATGTTCCGGTGGGGGCAATGTAGCCTGAATATATATCGCTGGTGAGTCCCTGTGATATCTGGTAACTACCATCGTCATTTGTACCGTCTTTGAATAATACGACATTTCGTTGTAATTGGGAGAAGAAAGCTCCTGTTTTCAGGTTGTCATAGGTCATTGTTTCTTCTGTGGCTTCGTGTGGATTGGTATTGTAGCTGTTAAAGCCATCGGTACATCCCATATGTAATGCCATGCATAAGCTACCGGCTATCAGGAGCTTATTTGCGGAGAATATTGTATTTCTGTTCATACGTGTCATTCATTTAAAGTTCTTAAAATTGCAATTTTACAGAGAAGCCGAGGTTACGCAGGCTTGGCATCATAAAATAGTCTACTCCCTGGTAATATGTACCGGTATGGGCTGTTAGTTCCGGGTCGTAAGGGGCTTTGTTATAGAAGAAAAAGAGGTTGCGTCCTACGAATAAAACATTCATTCCTTTCACCCATTTTACCCACTGGTTGACGGGGATGTCGTATCCTAAGGTTAATTCGGCCAGCCGTACGTTTGTGGCACTATAACAATACATCGAAGCAATCCCTCCCGAAGAGCCTCCTCCGATTGTCTGGTAATATTCCTGTGCCGGGATAAGTTTGCCGTTTACCAATGCTCCTCCGTTATCCCGTGCATCTGCTGAGGCTTGTGATACGCCGAAAGCATCCATTACGGCTTGTGTGTGGGAGACTACAATTCCTCCTACCCGTGCAGTTACCAGAAATCCTAAGGAAATCCTGTTCCAGGAGAAGTCATTTCCCCATCCCAGATTGTATTTCGGGTTGCTGTTTCCTGCATAAATGAATGTGTTTGCTTCTGCGGCTACTGTCTGGTCGGTCGGGTGTACATAGATAGCTCCGTGTTCATCTGTGCGGAGTGTATTTACGTAAATATCTCCCATAGACCCTCCTTCTTTCAGAATCATTTTATAGCTGCCTGTTCCATCCATATCGAGTTCTGTCAGAGAAATGATTTCGCCTGTCACCGGATTGGTCCAGCCTGGTAATAACTCAACAATTTTATTGCGGTTGAGTGAGTAGGTGAGGTAGGACGACCAATGGAATTTACCAAATGTATCACTGTAACGGGCTCCTATCTCTATCCCTTTATTATCAATCCGTCCGGCATTGACAATAACACTGGTGTAACCGGATGAAGAGGATAGGGTAGGTTCGAAGAACTGGTTATATGTACTGGATTTATAGAAGGTAGCGTCAAGTTTAAGTTTGTTTTTAAAGAATACAAAGTTGGCTCCTGCTTCCCATGATTTCGTACGCTCGGGCTTCAGGTCAGTATTAGGCATACGGGTTTGTGTTTCCGGATAGCCGCTTACTATTTTGTAAGTAGGAATGGTGAGGAATAAGTCCGGTTCATTACCTACTTCTGAATAGGAAACCCGGAGTTTCATATACGGCATCCAGTCTGTACTGATGTCAAAGATATCTGTAATAATACCTGATAATCCGACAGTCGGATAGAAAAATGATTTTGTATTCGACTGTGCCAATGTTGATGCCCAGTCGTTGCGTGCTGTGAAATCAAGGTATGCCATGCTTTTATAACCAAACTGGAAAGTACCGAATACGGATTGTTTTACTTTACGGTATCCGCTTTGGGAGGATTCGGATGTGGAGGTGTTTATATTTGAAAAAGTAAACAGGTTAGGGACTCCGTGTAGTTTTCCTCCGTACATATTTTGCTCATACCGGATGTTTTCAATACTGGAACCGATATTTGCTGTCAAATTGTAATCCTGTTCACCGAAGTAGCGGTTGATGCTTAGTAATGCTTCCGCATATATTTGTTGGGTTTCTGCCTGGTTTAAGGAGTAATATCCATTTTCAGAGGCAAACAGGGTGTTGGTGGAGGCATCGTATTTTTTCTCGAACCGTTCATTGTTCTTATCCAGTTTAGCACGTCCTGACAGGTTAATTCAGTCTGCAAATTCATATTTCAGCGTTGCATTGGCCATGTAGCGGCTTTTGCGGTTTATGAATTTATTCCGTTCTGTAATCCAGTATGGGTTTTGCATGGAGTATCCCTGGTCTCCATACGGCCAGAATTGTGTTTGGAAATTACGGGATGCGTCATACCTTTCATATACCTGTACTTTATTAAAGTCGTCTCCGGGTGGAAACAGGTAAACCGGGATAAGCGGATTAAAATATTGTCCCTGTGCAAGCATATTCTGCTCTTTTACATTGCTCAGCATAAACCCGAGGTCCATCGTCATTTTATTGTCCAGAAAGGCTGAAGTATTCCGGACGGAAAGGTTATACCGGTCGTAGTCATTGTTGTGTATAATACCATTCGAGGTAACATTTCCTACGGATACATATGTTTGGTTGCGTTCGGTTCCTGTAGACAGACTCACGGAGTTGGTAATGTTCACTCCTGTCCGGAAGAAATCGGCAGGATTGTAAGAGGAGGGTGTGTCCAGTTTTTCTCCCCAACTGTAATAACTACCTACTTCCGAAGGCCCGTATGTGTTCTGGAATTTAGGTAGCATTAAAGGACGGGAGAATGTAGTGCTGTTGGAGACATTAATGGATAGACGGTCTTTCTGTCCTTTTTTAGTAGTGATAAGCACCACTCCGTTAGAGGCGGAACTACCATATAAAGCGGCTGCCGAAGGTCCACTTAAGACAGAAATACTTTCGATATCTTCGGGATTCAGGTTGGAAATGCCATCCCCTGTCTGCCCGGCTCCTTCAAATACACCTGTAGGCTGCTCTGTGGAGAAATTAGGCATGGGAATACCATCTATTACATAGAGGGCGTTGTTATTTCCTGCAATTGATTTGACTCCACGCATTACCACTCTTGCCGAACCACCTGCTCCCGTTGAGGAGGCATTAATCGTGACTCCGGCTACTTTACCATTCAGGTTGTTTACAAAGTTGGCATCGGATACTTTGTTCACATCACTACCGGCCAGTTGCTGTACATTATAAGAGAGTGATTTGGCTTCTTTGCGGATACCCAATGCTGTAACCACTACTTCATCCATTATCAGGGAGGCTTCCTGCATGGTTATATTCAGAATTGTTTTATTCTGGATAGCCATATCCTGTGGGGTCATTCCTACATAGGTAAAGGATAGGGTTCTTGCCGTTGAGGGTACGGAGAGGCTAAAGCTACCATTTAAATCTGTCTGGGCACCGATAGTGGTTCCTTTTACAAATACAGCTACCCCAATCAGAGGCTCTCCATTACTATCAGATACTGTACCGGATATCTCTTTCTTCTGTGGTGCTTCCGGTTGGCTTTGTTGGTTCTTCTGGCTCAGAATAATGTTTGAACCTTCTGTGGTATACTGAATATTGGTGGATTTAAACAGTTGATTAAGGATATCTTCGAGTGGAAGATTGTCGGCATTGATTGATACTGTCTGTTTTATGTTTACATTTTTATCATAAACAAACAGGTGGTTGATTTGCTTTTCGATTTCGTTCAGTACTTTTTCAAGTTGAACATTGTGTTCGTTTAAACTCACACGTGCGTTCTGTGAATTCAGGTTGCCTGCATTTAAACAAAACACTGTGAGGAATAGAAAGACTGTGATATGCTTCATAAGTTTTAAAAAGTGTTTTACATGGACGCTTTTTGATTAAAAAAGCGCGCTGGTTTTTTATTATTCATAATTTTACGAATTAAAGGGTATTAATTGAATACGTGAACATTGATGCTCCCTTATGAGCCTGTAGGTGTTCCAGCACTTACAGGTTTTCATTTTAATACGATGGTTTTTATGTTTTCATGGGCAATTTGATTTAGGTGGTTATTAACTGATTATTCTATGTAAATGATTTGTTCGTCTTTTGTATAACTGAAAGGGATTGTTTTCTGCAAAACGCGCAGTGCGTGTTCTACTCCGTCAGATATGCGGATTTTCCCACTGATTATATTTTCTGGTATTTCTTGCTGTATAATAACCTTTACATCGTAATATTTTTCTATTTCCGGTATGAGGCCGGTTAAGGACATATCCCGGAAACAGAAGAGTCCGTCCTTCCAACGCAAGGCATCGTAGTCTTCAATAACGGTAGTGATAAGTTTTCCGTTGTGGCTTGTAACATGTTGATTGGGGAGGAGGGTTATTTGTTCGTTTTCATTTTCCCGGTTGGTGACTTTGACTTTTCCTTCTAACAGGGAGAGGGAAAATTTGCCTGCCAGGTTACTGGTCTTCAGGTTGAAAGTCGTTCCCAATACTTCTACGTCGTATGTTCCTGTTTCTATGATAAATGGTTTTTGCGGATTATGGGCTACTTCAAAATAGGCCTCCCCATTGAGTTGTACCCGGCGTTCTTTTCCAAAAAGTGTGGGGAAGGATAGTTCTGAAAGTGCATTCATAGCAATATGGCTACCGTCCGGCAGGGTAAAATCTATTCGTTGCCCGGCCGGGACTGAAAGGGTATGGTAATTGGTTGCTAATTCTACCCGTTTGTTTTCCAGATAGAAGTAGCCTGTTCCTATAAGTGTAAGTGCTATGGCTGCAATTTTTGCTATTTCTTTTAACCAGTAGGGGATTATTCTTTGCGGGGCTTTCTGTACAGGCTTTTTTCTTCTGCAAACAGAATTGTCGCATCGAATACTCTGCGTTCTTTCAGGAGTATTTTCCGGTGGTCCGGATGTTCGTCTATCCAGGCCAGTATTTGTTTCTCTTCCTGTTCGGAAGCTTCGTTACTAAAGAAACGATATAAGCTTTTTGTCCATAGTATATATAGCACCTGAAAAAAGAAAGCCCCTAATGAAAAAGCCTTCTTTTTTTGATTATTTTTTATTTTTAATTTATGTGTTTAGTGATTAGATAGTTGGTTTAATACGAAAAGAAACAGCAGAAAATAGTCTTTGAGATTGTGGCGTAATATTTTTAAGGCTTTGGGGATGTGGAATTCTACGGTTTTTATCGAAATCCCCAGTTCTGCTGCTATCTCTTTATAGCTTTTGTTTTCATACCGGCTGAGCAAAAAGATTTCACGGGTTTGTGAAGGCAGGGCATCTAATCCTTCGTTAACCAGTCTCTTTACTTCTTCTGTATATAAATCCTGTGGGTCGCATGCTTCTAAGGTGAAAATACGGGTTTGTAATACCCGGAGGGCGTGTTCGTTTATTTCTTTACCGGCATTCAGGCGAATGTTTTCCGCACGCATATAATTCAGGCATTTATGTTTAATGACTTTCAATATGTAAGCGGGAATATTATCGTCTGAATCCAATAGCTCACGATTTTCCCAATAATACAGAAAGCTTTCCATGGCGATATCCTCGGCGGCAGCTTCATCTTTTATATAAGACATAGCAAAGTAGATAAACCGCTTTTGATTTTCGGCAAAAAGTTTGTTGAAGGTACGTATATCAAAGTTTTTTTCTGGCATGTCGAGGCACTTTGTATTAGATTCATACTGCAAATTAAATATAAGAATCAATACCGACAAGAATATTAACCTAAAGTGTTTGGGGATTTGGTTAAAAAATAAAAAGGCGCCTGATATATGAGTCAGGCACCTTTCTTTATAGGATTAAGAAGTTATTTAAATCCAACGTATGTAAGCAAAGTCCATACGGTGAGGCAGGTCTTTATTTAACGGATATACACGGAATCCTAATTTATGAACTCCGGCTTCATTGAATGTCGCTTTTATTTCATAGAATAGTTTAGAACCGTCTTCTTTCTTCAGTTCGAATGGATGAGAATCAATGAATTCGATTTCGTTTGTTTCCGGGTTTTCTTTGGTTACTACCATATCTATTCCCAGCATACCCTTCATATCTTTACGGTCAAGAACTACGTTATAAGTATATTCTTCTCCTACGATAGGAGGATTATGAACAATATTACGGTCGCAAGTGAATGATTCTACTACGAAGTTATCCCAATTAGCTGCTACTTCTTCTTTCCATGCTGCAATTTCTTTTGCTTTTGCAAATTTGTTTTCGGTAATGAAAGCAGAACGGGTAGCCAGTTTATTGTAGAAACGCTCAACATAATCATCCAACATACGTTTCATTGTATAATCCGGAGCAATCTCAGAAATAGAATTCTTGATATACTGAATCCATTCAGGAGAATATCCTTTACTATTTTTAGCATAGTAAGTAGGAATGATTTCTGTTTCCAGGGTATGGTAGATAGTTGCTGCATCCAGCTGATCCTGATATTGTTGGTTTTCATACGTACGTTTGTCGGTCAAAGCCCAACCTGCGCCTTCTTTATAACCTTCATACCACCAACCGTCTAATACTGAGAAGTTCAATACGCCGTTCATCTCTGCTTTTTCACCTGATGTACCTGATGCTTCCAACGGACGGGTAGGTGTATTTAACCAAATATCAACACCGGAAATTAAACGGCGTGCCAGACGCATATCATAGTTTTCTAGGAAGATGATTTTACCCAGGAATTCAGGACGGCGTGAGATTTCAACGATATGTTTAATTAATTCTTGTCCACCACCATCAGCCGGGTGAGCTTTTCCTGTGAAGATAAACTGGATAGGATATTGTTCGTTGTTAACAATTTTAGCTAAACGCTCCAGGTCTGTAAATAACAGGTGAGCACGTTTGTAAGTAGCAAAACGACGACCGAAACCGATCAATAATGCATTTGGATTGATCTTTTCAAGAACAGACATTACTTTGGAAGAATCTCCCTGGTTTTTCAGCCAGTTACCTTTAAACTGAACTTTGATATGGTCAATCAGTTTCTTTTTTAAGTGAGTACGTATGTTCCAGATATCTTCATCTGCAACTTGTTGAATAGCTGACCAGATTTTTTTGTTTAACTGATCGTTATAGAAGTTTTTATCAAAATGTTTCTGATAGAATTGTTTCCATTCGGTAGCAGCCCATGTTGGCATATGTACCCCATTGGTTACCCAGCTAACATGTAGTTCATCCGGAAAGTATCCTCTCCATACCGGAGCAAACATTTTCTGTGATACTTTACCGTGTAACCAGCTTACACCATTTGCTTCCTGGCAAGTGTTCAGGGCGAATACACTCATAGAGAATTTTTCGTGTGAACCCGGATTTTCACGACCCATGTCAATGAAATCCTGCCAGCTGATACCCAGTTTGTCAGGGAACTCACCCATGTAACGTCCGAACAGGTCTTCGTCGAAATAGTCGTGACCTGCAGGAACCGGTGTATGTACTGTGTAAAGAGAAGATGCACGAACAACTTCTAATGCCTGGTTGAAGTTTAATCCGTCATTCTGGATATAATTCACTAAACGTTGTGCATTAATTAAGGCAGCGTGTCCTTCATTGCAGTGATAAACCTGTTTTTTAATGCCCAGTTTGTTGAGCATCATAATACCACCAATACCTAACAGGTATTCCTGTTTCATACGGTTTTCCCAGTCACCACCATATAACTGGTGAGTAATGGAACGGTCCCATTCGCTGTTTTCAGGAATATCGGTATCCATTAAATATAAAGGAATACGTCCAACACTAACTTTCCAGACATGTGCGTAAACAATACGTCCCGGGTAAGGAACTTCCAATACCAAAGGTTCACCAGACTCATCATTTACCTGAGTCAATGGAAGTGCATTGAAGTTTTGGGCTTCATAATTAGCAATCTGTTGTCCGTCCATCGACAAAGATTGAGTGAAATATCCGTAACGATAAAGGAACCCAACAGCTGTTAAGTCAATATTACTGTCACTGGCTTCTTTCAGATAGTCACCGGCTAAGACACCCAGACCTCCTGAATATATTTTTAATACATTTGTTAATCCATATTCCATACTGAAATAAGCAACAGATGGTTTCGTTACATCCGGCTTAACATCTATATATGCTCTGAATAATGCATATACTCTATCAATTTCAGCAAGTAGTTCTTTGTCTTTAATAATTTCTTTCAGACGCTTGTGTGGTAAGCTCTGAAGCATCAGTACAGGATTACCTTCAGTAGATCTCCAAAGGTTTTCATCAATTTTCTTGAATAATTGTACTCCTTCATGATTCCATACCCACCAAAGGTTTGTTGCAATCTCATAAAGCGGTTTCAGTGCTTCGGGAAGTTTTGAATGAGAGTAAACGTCTTTCCAAGCAGGACTGTTCGCGTTATTTGCCTTAATTTTCATTATAC
>JAJBTP010000185.1:0-8107 GCA_020860805.1 Tannerellaceae bacterium
CGATGGGTTTCCCCGGTGTTATTCAAATTGAGATTCTTTAATCGAAGATGCTTCCAGGACAGTTTTCTTATTTTTTATATGCTGTTTTTTAGATGGCAGCACGTACACGAACACCCCAGTTATTTAATCCGTGTACCTGGTAATTCAGGACATCACTTTTATTGGTTGCGTAGGAATAATAGGTTGCCAGGTGCAAACCAAATTTCTTTTCCGGTGTAAAATAAATAGTTACTCCTACTTCCGGAGATACATAGAATCCCCATTTATCTTCGGATGATTTGAATATATTATAGGTAGTGGATACTTCACTGTAATTAGCACCCAGTTTACCTCCGATGTAGGGTTGTACCATACCGGCACGGGATGGTGTATAGCGTAAAGCTGCTCCAAAAGGTACCTGGAATATGGAATGTTGCTGGTCGGATGTAATAGCTGAAGATTCACCGATATAAATGGTTTGGCGATCGATGTATTTGTTATTGGTATGCCAGTTGACGAATGCTCCCAAGGAGAAGGCATCTGTCAGGAAGAATCCGACTTCTCCCTGCATTCCCCAGCCACTGAATCTATCGGCAAAATCATTACTTACCGGCAAATTCATCTGCCAGTCTACATTGAAATATACATTTCTATCTACCGACTGTGCGTTTGCCGGCACTGTAAACGCTGTTGCCATTAACAAAAGCGCCATTATTTTAATTGAATTAATTATCTTTTTCATATGAACGATATTTTAGTCAATACGTATTATGCCTTACTTTTTAATGTAAGGTGATTGTGCAAAAGCCTGGTCAATACCCCGGACGGTCAACTGTACATTTACCCGGTCTGAAGAGGATAATAAACCGCTCATATAGGCTGTCCAGAGTACAGGTAATTTATTATCTGCACGGGCCTGAACTTTATCCAAATCGATAAGTTCTGCCAACAGCGAACCTACATTATATTGATAATATACCGGATATGGATAGTACCAGCCTCCCCAGGATCCCCAGTAACCAGGGCCCCAATAGTCAGGGTATCCCCACCACCAATACGGATAATCATCATATCCGTAGATATGGTATAAATCTTCGATATAAGATACCTGTGACCCTAAATCGGCATTCGCACGATTATTTACCTGTGTATATCCACGGCTGTCCATATTACGTATAAATGCGTCAATAATTGTTTCCGCTTCATTATCTGTCCAGTAGGTTGCCCGCTCATTTCCATTAATAATTAATACACTATCCGGAATATAATAGGTTGCATAATTACTGAAATCTGCTTTTGTATCATGATCGGTTATAACCGGAAAGTCACTATCCAGTTTGGATGTATCCGGGTCTTTCTGACAGGCGAAACATATCAGCACCCAGGAAAGTATAATCAGTTTGTGTTTCATTATCATTATTTTTTAGTTAATAAATATCTTTTGCTAAACCCCAATCCATCGTGGTTTTAGCGCTTAAACAATCTTTTACTCAAACAACAATGATAAATAAAAGGTTGGGTGCCCACCCATAGGTTAACACAGTTAAAAATAGATAACAGGTCTGTTAAGAACAAAAAAAGGGCATCCGTTGGGATACCCTTTACTATCCGGAGTTAAAATAAACAATAACTCCTTTGTTTTCTTACATTACTGTAAAGTTCCGGCCTGTGCTTCGCGACGCATGTTTTCGTTTGCTTCAATCAGTATTTCTACCCGGCGGTTTTGCGCACGCCCCTGGGATGTACTATTATCTGCTACAGGATTATTAATACCTTTACCCATAAATTCCATCCGGTTAGTACTTGCGCCTTCACTTTGTAAATAACTATAAACGCTTTGGGCGCGTTTTTCCGACAAAGTCTGGTTGTAATCTACCTGTCCGGTATTGTCTGTGTAACCTACAATACGGATATCCGTATCCGGATTATCTTTCAGGGTATTGGCAAAGCGATGTAAAGCACTTTTCGAAGCATCACTTACAGTACTTGAATTGGTTGCAAATAAAATACCCGAATCAAATGTTACTTTCAGGGCTTCTCCGTCATTTACAACTTCTACATCTGCTTCAGGAATATTCTGTGCAATTTCCTGTTTTTGCTTATCCATTTTTTACCTATCAAAGCACCGGCTGTACCGCCTACTGCTGCACCCAGAATACCACCTAATGCGGTATTACCGGCAATTGCACCAATACCTGCACCTACAGCGCCTCCGGCACCAATACCTATTCCGGCTCCTTTTACTGTTTTACTTGCTCCGCAACCGGAAAGAACTATGGCCATACTAAGCAGTATGACAGCTACTACACTTAAATTCTTCATATACTTCTCAATTTTATTAAATTAAAAAGTAGTTATTAGTCCTGCATTTATGTTATACTCCCATACGGGATGGGATGACATGTTTTAACTACTGCCTCTATAACAAGTTTTTAGTCGAACATGTTGATGGAATCACAATATTCCATTTCTCCCTGTATAATAAAGGTCACTTCTTCTTTGGTAAATTTGATAAGACCTTCTTTCTGAACCTTTGTTATTACGTATTCAATCAGTTCATCTTCGTCAATTTCCACTACTTTATTTTCTGTCTCTTCATCCCATACTCCTTTTACGTCGTAGAAGTCTGCAATTAAGTCAACAATATAGAGTATATCATCATCACTGAATTTTCCTTTTAACTCCTGTGGAAGATAATTCTGTATGAATTTTGCTGAATCATCTTCGTCATACTGTAAAAAATCGTCTTTTTCACTCATAGCTTTTTGTATTGATAATTAATAATAAAACAAATGTAATTTTTAATTGCCAATTGTACATGGTCAATTTTCATTTTTTTCAATCCGTATACGGGCATCTACTGCAAAGAGTCCTTTTTCTGTAGCAACAAGCGGATTGATGTCCATCTCCTTTACTTCCGGGACAAACCGTAGCAAGATAGAAAGCCGCACGATTATATCTGCGTATTCCTGTTCGTCTATTCCTTTTTTGTCCCCGGGTACCCTGAATAATTTTATAGCCTCTTAAGGAGCGTATCATGGAAAAGGTTTCTTCGTAAGACAGGGGGGGGATAGTCCATAGGAAATATCTTTAAGTACTTCAACAAATATTCCTCCTAATCCACAGAGTACGACATGTCCGAAACGGTCTTCATACTTGGCTCCCAGGAATAATTCCTGCCCTTTCAACATGGGTTGTACCATCACGGCTGTTACGCCGGGGATAGCCATCATGCGGTTGAACTCAAATGTCAGATGTTCCGCACTTCGTATATTTAAGGCGACTCCTCCAATATCGCTTTTATGTACCGGACCAACTACTTTGGCTACTACCGGATAACCGATGGACTGTGCAAAAGTCAATATTTCTTCTTTTGAACCGGATGTTAATTCGTCTGCCAGTGGTATCTGAGCCAGTTTTAATAAACGTCGTACATCTTCGGGACTGAGATAGCCGGTAGCAGGGAGGGTATCAATGACCCGGCGGATTTCCGGAACATCAATTCCATATAACTGAATATCGGTAGAAGCCGGGCGGGGAGTATTGATAACCCTGGAAAGGGCGGTTCCCAGCGTCACTTCATCGGAGAAGTTCACATGGCCTTTTTTATAAAACTACGTACCTCCGGTCCGGCGGTAACAATAGAGGGTAGCACCGGAAAAATGGGTTTCCGGCATTCTTCTATCTTTTTATGGAGTACTTCGTAGGTATCGTACAGTTTTACCAGTCCCGGGCTTCCAAAGATAACCATCATCATATCAATCTTGTCAAACCGGTTTTCACAATAGTCTATCGCAGTAGCCAAATGTTCAGGGGTTCCTGTTCCGATGATATCTATCGGATTACCGACTGCGGCACCGGGATATAACCGGGTTTTTAATTCATTGGCTATGGGCCCGTTTAAATCCGGTACATGGATATGGCCTTTGGATAAGGCATCCGCCAGCATCACAGCCGGTCCTCCCGCATGGGTGATAATGGCACAGTTGCGTCCTTTTATTTCTTTTAAAGTAAAAATACTGGCTACTGTGGTTAACTCCTCCCGGCTAAAACAGCGTACGATTCCTGCTTTACGTAACAGCGCTTCGACGGCTGCATCCGAATTGGCAATAGCACCTGTATGAGAAGAGGCAGCCCATTTGCCCGAATCTGTACTTCCGGCTTTAATAGCAGCAATCCGGCATCCTTTACGGATCAGGGAAGAGGCATGGTATAATAATTTATCCGGATTTTTTATGCTTTCTATGTATAGCATTTTGATTTTAGAGTCCAGTACCGGGTCAAAATGCTTATCCATGTATTCTATGATATCCTCTACTCCTATTTGTTTCGAATTCCCGACAGACCATACGGAGGCAAAGCGTAATCCTTTGGTTAATGCGGATTCGATAATAAAGAGAGCGGTTCCTCCCGAACTGGAGATGAAGTCTACACCATCCGGATAAAACTCCGGTACCGGCTGGGTAAAGACTCCGTGGTAGTGCATATTCATAATCCCGATACAATTCGGTCCGATTAAGGAGGCACCTGTTTCATTAACTGTCCGGAGGATTTGTTCTTCCAATAAAGCTCCTTCCGGAGTTTCTTCTCCGAAACCGGCGGATACAATGATAAAGGCTTTTACGCCTTTTCTTTTGCCAGCACTTCTACGACAGCCGGACAGGATTTACCGGGAATGGAAATAATGGCCAGATCGGTTGCGGGAATATCCTCCACCCCGGGATATGACTTTACTCCCTGCACTTCTGTTTCTCTGGCATTTACAACATACAGTTCGCCGTTATATTTTCCATCTAATAAGTTCCGGACTAACCGTCCACCCGGTTTGTGTACATTATTAGAACCGCCAACAACTACAATACTTTGCGGATTGATTAATTCCTGATTTATCATACCATTTTGACATTTAATACGGATTGTTTTCCAACAAATATACATTTTATTCCGGAACAATAACCCGAATCATCTTAAATTAATAACACATTGTCAAAAGGATAGTTGCAGGAACGTTTTTACCTGGAAAGATTGTTTTTAAGAGCTTTTGCGAGTTGGTCGGGACAGGAGGTACCCCGGCTACCACACTGTACGCCGTCCAGACGGCTGATTACATCATCGATATTCATTCCGGCCAGTAGCCGAGATAGTCCTTGTGTATTTCCGTGGCAACCTCCTTCAAAAATAACTCTTACAATTTTGTCGCCTTCTGTATCTATATGAATGGCACGGGAACACACTTGTCCTGTAGTCTGATAATTAATATGTTTTACTTCCATTGAATTCACCTTAAATTTTAAACGAGCCGCAAAGATATCAATTTATTGAGTATTTTTACAAGCTGTTAAATAGAATATATTATGACTTACGACGAAACGTTACACTATCTTTATACCAGTACTCCTGTGTTTCAGCATAGCGGTGCCTCTGCTTATAAACCAGGTTTACAAACAAGCCGGAACCTTGATGATTATTTACAAAATCCTCATACTGCTTATCCTACTATTCATATTGCCGGAACCAATGGAAAGGGTTCAGTCAGTCATTTGTTAGCGGCTGTTCTTCAGCAGTCCGGTTATAAAGTCGGTTTATACACGTCTCCACATCTACTGGATTTCAGGGAACGGATACGGGTAGACGGAGAGATGATAAGCAAAGAGTTTGTCGTTAATTTTGTTGCTACTTATAAAGAGGTTTTTGAACCTCTTCATCCTTCTTTTTTTGAATTAACTTCTACGATGGCGTTTGACTATTTCCGTCAGGAAAAGGTTGATATTGCTATTATTGAAACCGGACTGGGCGGCAGGCTGGATAGTACTAACATTATTACCTCGGTGCTGAGTATTATCACTAATATTAGTCCGGACCATAAACAGTTCTTGGGGGATACTCCGGAGGCGATTGCCTGGGAGAAGGCCGGGATTATAAAACCCGGAGTTCCGGTTTTAATCGGCGAAGTAAAGGATGATGAAGTAAAAAATGTTTTTGAACAGGCTGCTGAACTGGCGAATGCACCTCTCTTTTTTGCACAAAAAATGAATGTGCTGAAAAAATCTTATCTGATGGATACCGGTGAATGGTATTTTGATACGGATGATTATGGTCAACTGTTTGGCCAGTTAAGTGGAGTGGTACAATGCCATAATGCTCATACGGTATTAGCGGCTTTACGTATATTGCAGTCCATGGGGGTGGAAATAGAGAAAGAAGGTGTCCGGGAGGCCTTTGAAGATGTCGTTAAAATTACTGGTCTGCGGGGCAGATGGGAAACTTTACAGCAATCGCCCCGGGTGATTTGCGATACCGGTCATAATGAAGGTGCCTGGGTATACCTGACAGCTCATCTGGAAAGGGAGATGAAACGGCATAAACATCTTCATATGGTGATAGGCATGGTGAACGATAAGGATATCCGGAATATTCTGAATTTGATGCCGCAACAGGCTACCTATTATTTCACCAAAGCGTCTGTTGAACGTTCGTTACCGGCAGAAGAGCTGGCTGTAACAGCTGCCGGATGCGGAAAAACGGGCTTTGTATGCGATACGGTGGCAGAGGCTATAGAAATGGCTTACAAACGGACAACAGCCGATGATTTAATTTTTATTGGTGGCAGTACTTTTGTAGTTGCGGATGCACTGGCTTTACCTTTATTTCAGGATATTACTTTTTAAACCATACAAATAATAACAAACAATTTATATGACAGAAAAACTTCAAAAAAAGCTTAGTGATTCGGCTGTAGCCCGGTGGTTTTCCCTGATTATCGTCTCTTTTACGATGTTATGCGGATATTTCTTTTCGGATGTAATGTCGCCTCTTAAACCGTTGTTAGAGGATGAGTTGCTATGGATCAGTACTGAATATGGTCTGTTCAACAGTGCGTATGGCTGGTTTAATGTGGTACTTTTTATGTTAATTATAGGGGGTATTATTCTGGATAAGGTGGGTATTCGTATTACCGGAACCGGGGCGTGTGTACTGATGGTATTAGGTAGTATTGTCAAATATCTGGCGATAGGGGGGATTTTAACCAGTGATGTCTCGTTAAGTGTGTTTGGCAAGGTAATTTTCAGTATGCGTGGGCAGGTATTTTATTCGGCTATTGGATTTGCTGTTTTTGCTGTCGGAGTTGAAATTACGGGGATTACGGCTACTAAAATTATTGTAAAGTGGTTTAAAGGAAAAGAGATGGCCCTGGCTATGGGATTACAGGTAGCCACAGCCCGTATCGGAACCATGCTGGCGATGTTGATTACCGTACCGGTAGCACGCTATTTTAAGAATATAGCGGCTCCTCTTTTATTTTGTATGGTATTACTTTGTATCGGATTGGTAGCCTATCTGGTGTATTGTGTAATGGATAAGAAGCTGGATGAATCTATAGAAGAAAGTGGAGAAAAAACAGAAGAGTTTGTTCTTTCCGATATTTTTAAAATTTTATCGAACAGTGGATTCTGGCTGATTGCTTTACTGTGTTTATTATTTTATTCGGGTGTATTTCCTTTCCTCAAATATGCCACTGACCTGATGGTTCATAAATATGGAATTGCTCCGGAAAAAGCGGGTAGTATTCCGGCCATTTTACCGATAGCAACTTTAATACTGACTCCTGTTTTTGGCGGGATTTATGATAAAAAGGGAAAAGGGGCTTCTATTATGATTTTAGGTGCCTGCCTTTTGATTACTGTTCACTTATTGTTTGCGATGCCTTTCCTGAATGAATGGTGGTTTGCTACTTTGGTTATGTTTATTTTAGGGGTTGCTTTTTCGTTGGTGCCTTCTGCCATGTGGCCTTCTGTTCCTAAAATTATTCCGGAACAACAGTTAGGAACGGCATATTCTTTAATTTTCTGGATTCAAAATGTTGGGTTAGCGGGTGTTCCGTTATTAATCGGCTGGGTATTGGATACGTTCTGTAAACTGGATAATCCGGATGGGCCTGCCTACAATTATACTATTCCTATGCTTATCTTTGCCTGTTTCGGGGGGCTGGCACTTTTTGTAGCCCTGATTCTGAAAGCAGAAAACAAACGCAAAGGCTACGGCCTGGAAGAGCCTAATATCCGGAAATAAGCTCCGAATGGTTATAAATTATTAAGTATAGAGAACACAGATTACGCAGATTACGCTG
>JAJBTP010000185.1:8117-15642 GCA_020860805.1 Tannerellaceae bacterium
TTGTTGAACAGTCTTACGTCTAGAGAACCCATAAGACCCACAATCCGCAGAATTTCACAGAATAAAAAATATATAAATAAGTTTTAGCCAAATAACGATTATATTTTTAAATAAATCTGTGTTCTCATCTTTTATTTAATAGTTTCTTTTGTTACTATTTAATTTTTGGTTATCAGCCGGTTGTTAAGTATGAGGTTTAGGATGGTGTCTCTGAAGTTGCGGGCAATAGGTATTTTATAGGTATGTATGTTTAGCTGGTTGCCATCGATAGCGTTTACCTGCTGAAGGTTTACAATATAGGAACGGTGGGTTTGCCGGAAATCCTTCTGGGGTAAGGATTCGTAGATTTGTTTCAAAGTTGTATATACGATTTCCCGGGATGATATGGTTTGGATAATAACATAATTTTCCATGCTTTCAATAAATAGGATATCTTTGAAGTGAATCTTTTTTAACTGTTTATCGCTTTTCACAAAGATATAACCGGCTTCTTCTTTTTGTTCTGCCTGTAACTGGTCATGAATCCGGTTGACTGATTTTAGAAAGCGTTCAAAAGAAACAGGTTTCAACAGATAATCTACTACATTAAATTCATATCCTTTCAGTGCGTATTGTTCATAAGCGGATACGATGATTACTTTGGGTGGATTAGATAGATTAGATAATAACTCCAAACCTGTCATTTCCGGCATTTCAATATCCAGAAAAAGCAGGTCAGCATGGGTCGTCTTCAGCATGGAATTAAGCTGGATGGCATCTTCACACTCTCCTATCACAGTGAGGAAATCTATTTTTTCAATGTACCTCCGTAATCCTTTTCTTGCCATAGGTTCATCATCTGTGATGATACATTTTATTTTCATATTAATCTGTGCATATAGTTAGTTTAACAATAAACCAGTTTTCCGTTGGTTTAATTTCTATAGTATGCCTGTTGGGATACAAAAGGTTGAGCCGTCGTCTTAAATTTTCAATCCCGATTCCTTCCTTTTTCCTGTTGTTAATGTTTTGGGATGGGGAGATTGTATTTTTTATCTCTGCCTGAATTTGTTTCCCGCTTAATTTTATTTCCAGTTGTATTTTGTATTCCCCTCTTACATATTTAAATGCATTTTCAACGAGAGGCTGAAATAAAAGAGGATGTATTTTTTGTTCTTTCAGTGCCGGGTCGAAGAATGTATTCAATACGAGTCTTTCGCTCATTCGTAACTGTTGAAAGGAGATGTATGACTTCAGATAGTTTATTTCCTGTTCCATTGTTACTTCCTGTTCTATGTTGTAGAGCTGGTATCGCAACAGGCTGGATAACTCTTCAATACTTTGTTTGGCTTCTTCATTTTCTTCATCTATCTGAAAATAAATGGTGTTTAAGGCATTGAATAGAAAATGGGGGTGGTATTGGGATTTCAGGAATTTCAGTTCAGTTTCTAATTGATCCACTTTTATTTTTTCTAATTGCAGGTTTTGTTCCATAAGATTTTTGAATAATATCCGATTGCGTATTACTGTATAATATACAAACAATAATAGAGAAACCATAACATTCACCAATAAGAATTCTCTCCCTCTAAAACCCATATTCGCAAAATAAGAGATGGGTAATAAATAGATGAGATTTAAAAGGATGAGATTTACCAGAAAAATTAACGCGTATTCTTTCCAGCTTGCTCTCTTTTTATCTTTGCTTTTATGAATAAAATGGTGGGCTATGCGCCGGTAACCATAACTTCCCAAATAAAAAGCCAAAACGGTTATTCCTATAACCTGTAAACGTATTTTTAAGGTTACCGGATTGAACTCCCATACTCGTTCGTCATACATAATATCTATCACAATATATAAGCATAGGGCAAGTATGAATGCGATAAAAAAGTTTATAATTGATTCGTGCTTTATATTCATTTATTATTATTTTTATCTTTTATCCTGTAATCCTATTCGTTTACTCTCTTCTATCCTGTTTCCCTGCTGCGATTTTTTTATCTCTTTTCCCCGGTTAAACCGGTAACTGAGTGTCATGCCTATCATTCTGCTGTCATTCTTTTCTGTGGATGTATAATACAGACAACTCGTATCTATAGCTACGCGGGGACGATTAGAATGAAAGATATCGTGTGCGTAAATATACAAACTAAATTTGTCTTTGAACAGATTTTTACGTGCGCCAAGAGATAGCGTCCACAAAGGTTTTATCCGGGTTTGTCCTTCAATCATTTCACCACTATAAAATCCGGAAGCTTCTCCTTTCCATCCATAGGGTAATGTCCATTGATTGCTGATATGTATCATGGGGGTTGTTACCTGGTTTTTAAAGGTGTGTCCGTCCATCATCCAATCGAACTTTTTATGCGTTACCGATCCGTTTATGTTTGCTGTCCACCATTGAAAAGGCTGGAGGTTGTTAAATCCTATTCTTACTCCAAAGGAATGATTACCCGATAGGTTCAGGGGCATAACCAGGACGCGGTTGTTATCGTCTACTAAGAAACTTAGTGAGATTGGGTTGGTTCTGTGTGAATAAAATGCATTGAATGAATAACGTTTTCTGAATAGCCATGAAATTTCTATATTATCTATCAATTCGGGTTTCAATGCGGTATTTCCCTGCTCATATAAAAACTGGTCTCTGACTTCGACAAAGGGGTTCATATTTCTGTAGTTAGGACGGATAATACGACGGCCATACAGTACAGAAAATCCATGATTTTCAGAAAGCCGGTATTGTGCCATCAAGGTGGGAAAAAGGTGTACGTAGCTTTTCTTAAAAGTTGTATCCTGGTTGGCTGAGTTATATTTACTTTGTGTATTTGTATTTTCCAGACGCAGGCCTATTTCTGTTGAGAAGCGGGACGTCCATATGGTATTTACCTGAAAATATCCGGCCTGAATGTTTTCCTTATATCCAAAGCTACTGCTCAGGTGGGTATCTTCCTGCCAGTTTCCGGCTATCAGGTTTTTGTATAAAGCATTACTGTTTATATTTACAAAAGCTGTTTTAAGGCCTGTAGCAATTATGAACTTCCCGGTTATAGGATATATGAGGTTTGTTTGTCTGCTGTATATTTTAATATCATTGGTTGCTTTACCGGATAATGTATCTTCTTTTACCGGATGAATATGTGTTTGAAAAGAGGAGGTCAATAGTTGGTCATCTTCCTGATTAAATAATTGATAATCGAAAGAGGCATCCCATTTGCCTGTCTCTGCAAATTTGTATAGTATATTGGCTCCTCCTATGATATTGGTATGATTATAATTAAGTGTGCTTATTGCTGTTAAAGTGGAATCGCTTTGCTGTTGTCTTTGTAAAAAAAGCCTGATATAGTAAGTTCATTTTTATTTCTGTTCAGCCAGTTGGAGGAGACATGGGTTCCGGTAGTTATCTTATCGGACCAGTCATATTCTATTCCTGTTTTTAGATAATGTCCTGTATAGTGCCTGTTTATGTCATTTACAAAATCTTTTCTTAACTCCTGCCGTTGTAAAGTTACCGGGTCTATATAATTTCCAGAGACAGCCATTTCTATCCAATCTTTCCCTTCATAATAGGAATAGTCTGCATACATATTTAGGTTATTATGGCGGTAATTCAGGGATATATTTTCATTCCACCTGGTAGAAATTCCTCTTTCGATTCCGGAAGATAGTAATAGATGTATGCCTTGTTCTTTTATTCTTTTTTTCTGAATATGGATAATTCCGGCACTCCCTGCGGCATCATATTGGGAGGAGGGTTGGAATATCAGTTCGATATTTTCAACTGAATGTGCCGGGATGGAACGCAGATAACTGAGTAGGTTTTCTCCTGACAGATAGGTTAGTTTGCCGTCCATCCAAACAGTTGCACCTGATTTACCGTTCAGGATGATGGTTCCGTCATTTTGAACGATAACTCCCGGTAGTTTTCTTAAAGCGTCGAGTACATTCCCGTCCGTACTCAGTGCGATGGATGACAGGTTGACTATCATTTTTCCGGGTTCTATTTTAACGGGTGTACGCTTTCCGTTTACAGTTACGGCCGACAACAAATAAGTATCTTCTCCCAATACGATGTCGTCCAGTTCTATTTTTGTGTTTTGTGTGACCTGTTGTAGCCGGTTAACTGTCTTACATCCTATCATAGAGAATGAAAGAATATAGGTATCCGGTTTAAGATTTGTAATTTCAAATTGTCCGTCCGTACCGGATGTAGTGCCTGTCATATAAGTAGAATCTACCTGGTTTAGTACTACTATGGTTGCACCCATTGCCGGTTCATTATTTGTGTTGGTTACTTTACCTGACAGAACGGATTGGGCTGATAAACTGATTGACAGAAGCAGTCCCTGAATCAGGATATACATTTTATTGGATTTCATACCTTTATAATTTGTTGTTTTCAGGCTCAAAACTAACAGGAAGCTCCATGGCTTTCAAATTAGTTTGACGAACGGAAGGTTTTACCTGATGAATGGAAGCAACCGGGATAATAAACGGACGGGTATCTATTGGGTAACAACGGAATGAAATCTATTAATTCAAGAACAATCTGCCGGGTATATCCGGAGTATCATCATAGCTTAATTCTTCTGTAATCATTTGTATCCATAAAGATTTAATTTTTTTGAATATTCTCTCCGAAAAAGTAGATTCAAAATCTTGTGTCCGGATAAAAAAAGCATCCTTTACCACCTGTTCATGATTAAAAGAAAAAATAATATATTTTTCATCTGTGAGTATGCCTCCAATAAATCCGGGGCAGGTAAACGGAATATACATTTGTTTATCTTCCGAATCCAGTTCTGTTTTTTCGTCAGGAGCGCTTATTTGATAATAAAGCATATCCGGATATAATGCCTGTATATGGGTTATATTCATTCCGGTATACTCAGGTAAATCCTGGCAACAGGATGGTTTTTTCAGAATGGTTTCAATTATCCACTCCAAATAAATTTCCTTTATTAATTCCTGTTGCTTTTTCATTTTACGGATTAAGTTGATAGGGTAACAAAGGTAGAGTGCCCCTACCCTGCAAAAAAAAACTTACCGTTAGGTATTATAGAATTATTATCCGGCATTCCGGACTTGAAATTATGTTTTCCGGAACCACATCTTTAGTAAATTATTACTTACATTTGCATAAAAATAAGTCATAAATTTCTAAAAAGTATTCCGTATGAATTATACAGGGGGAACTCCGGATACTAAAAAGCCTCACCAGGGAAACAATATCCGTAAATTAAGGGGATTACGTCAGAAATCACAGAAAGAACTGGCAGACATTATTGGTGTTAGCCCCGATACGTTGCGTACCTGGGAACACAAAGCGGTATTAGAGCCTACGGAGCTCAAAAAAAGTGTCAAACGGATTATATGTGCATCCTGCTTTTATTGAAGAAATTAATTTGGAAGAACATTTTGCTCCTGTGGCTATCGGAAGTGTTGCCGGCGATAATAATTTAAATACTGTCCATAACGGTTCTATTAATTATACGGTCACTAATCCGGCCAATCAAAAGACACTTAAAGAACTTATTCAGACGTTGCATAAGATAACACAGGAAAGAGAAGTTCTTATCAAAACATTAGGAACTGTCACGGCAGGTAATGACATGCTGAAAAGTGAGGTCGAAAAATTAAAAAAGGAATTGGAAAACACCAAAAAGATTCTGAAAACTTTATAAGTATACTAAATAAAATTCCAAAATATAAAAGATAGTTATCCAACCTCTGTTAATGAACAGTTTCAATCTACCCATCAGGGAGAAAATATACAGTTTTTCCGCTGGATAGGAAATCTGACCATAACTGATTTAGCTAAACAGCTCAATATAACAGACGAAGCAGTCAAAGCATTAGAATTACAGAGTGAGTTAGAACCGGCTACTTTAACTGAGGTAGCGAATGTTTTAGGAATAGATATTAAATGGCTGAAATGCTTGAATAAAGTTCCTACCGGCAACTTCATCCAGAACGGTGATGGCAATCATAACTTTTTAAAAAACGAAGCAGTCAACGTACACTATAATCCACTGGAAACCCTCAAAGAATTTATGACCACTACTCTAACCGAAATAAAAAGTAGTTACGAAGAAACCAAATCCATTCTTATAGAAAGAAATCAACAACAGGAAAAGGAGATAGAAGGGTTGAAAAAGAGAATCAGAGAGTTGGAGGGATAAGAAGTCTCCATACATATATCCTGTTTATATATCTGTGGGAAATAAGATAGAATATTCTGTACTATTAAATTTTCTGTTTTTATATTTGTTGGGATAATTAAAAACAGCTATCATGGAACAAGCCTTAAGGCAGACTCTTACTGTACTTCTGGGAAAACTTTCTGTTATCAAACATAAATATGAAGTATTAAAAGAGGCTGAAGAACAGTTTAATATTTTCACGGCTTTATATAAACAGCGGGATGAAGTAAGACTTCATTCACGTTTTCTGTCTGTTCTTCTCTCCCCTACCGGAAGCCATAAAAAGAAAGATTTATTTCTAAAAAAGTTTCTGGCTAAAACCGGAGTTAATAACCTGAATCCGGAACACTGCGTAGTTTATCCGGATGAATGGACCAAGAAAGAATATAAGAATATGGATATTCTTATTATTGATTATACAAATAGGAGTGCCATACTGACAGAAAATAAAATTGATGCCCATGATAGTAACCACGAAGACAGAGGTCAGTTAGAAGGCTATGTAAATTTATTAATAAAAGAAGAAAACATTCCTTTAGAAAATATCCGTGTTTTTTATTTGTCGCCTGATGGTCGTGAACCTTCGCCTGGGGACTTATCAAAGTCTGGAAGCAATGAATGCAACCTGTATTGATTACGAGCATACCATTCAGGAATGGATTATTGGTTGCTTACAGGAGTGTACAAACAAACCTTTTTTACGTGAAAGTTTATTACAGTACTTAGAAATTATCAATAGAATGGCAAATAATACAGCCTCTATAGAAGAAAGATTAGAAATCCGGGATATAATTGCGACTTCTCAGGAAACAATGGAGGGTTGCCGGTTATTAGTAAGTAATTTTCATCATGTGAAATGGCATACAACTTATGATTTCTGGCAGGAACTGGCGCAGGCATTACAACAAGCAGGATATACTATTATAAGCCAACCCAGCAAA
This sequence comes from Tannerellaceae bacterium, assembly GCA_020860805.1. GTDB lineage: Bacteria > Bacteroidota > Bacteroidia > Bacteroidales > Tannerellaceae > UBA4116. The sequence continues at coordinate 15,241 of JAJBTP010000185.1, forward strand.
GAAGATATTACCAACACTACCCATTATGAATCCTACAAAAAAGATTATACTTCCAAAAATGATTATGGTATTTATTTTAAAGTAGTAGATGGATTAGTGCTCTATATCTGGAATGGTACTAATGAAGATTGGTTGTATTGGGGAGGAAGAAAACAAGATATCCAGGAATCTTATTCTCAAAAATCAGCAATTACATAGCAGATAAAACAAACTATCTCAATAGTTCGAATAATAGTTTATTTTGGAAATATTTTGACCTGACAGATGAAGAAAATATTTTTTTCCCCAACTTTACCTATCCCGGCACATTCAATCTCATTCACCCAAAATACCGGACTCAAATCATACAAAAACTAGTTGACGAAATAAAAAACCTGATTAATTCAATGATTGGATAAAGAA